>CALDHJ010000523.1 GCA_937941555.1 uncultured Granulosicoccaceae bacterium
GAAATCTCGAACAACCCCGCAGATAGTAGCGATAGCGGTTTCGCGCTGACCGAATAGGTCAAAACAATGTCCGAAATCTCCTGAAAGCCACCTCAGGTCGGCAGCAGCCTTGCCTTGAAGGACCGCCCCTTGATCTTGCCGTTGCGCAAGGCATTCAGGGCCATTCGGGCCACGGCCCGCTCGACCGCCACATAGGCGCGAATGTCGAACACCTGAATTTTTCCAACGCAACTGCCGTCAATGCCGCCGTCGCCGGTCAGTGCGCCGAGGATGTCGCCAACCCGAATCTTCTGCTTCTTCCCACCGTCGATTTGCAAGGTTGACATCAGCGGCACATCCACCGGCTGGTTGATCACCCGCTGGTCGGGCAACGGCAGCGACACCAGTGGCTGCCCGAGATGGGCTTCAAGCTGTGCGAGCCGCGGTGTGTCCTTGTCGGTGTAGAGCGTACAGGCGATGCCCTTGTTGCCGGCCCGGCCGGTCCGCCCGACGCGGTGCGTATGGTCGTCGAAGTCGCGCGGGAAATGCGCACTGATCACCGCGTCCAACGCGTCGATATCGAGACCACGCGCCGCTACGTCGGTCGCGACCAACACGTTTGCGCTCTTGTTCGAAAAGCGGATCATCGTGTGGTCGCGCTCTCGTTGATCAAGATCGCCGTGCAGCGCGAGCGCGCCAAAGCCGTGACCGCGCAGGGCCTCGCACAGGTCACGGGTCTCCTGCTTGGTGATACAGAACACCACAGCAGACGCCGGCCGGTACTGCAGCAACAACCGCTGCACCGCGTCCCCGCGGGAGACCGACTTGTCGATCCGGAAAAAAAACTGCTCGATGCTGGCCGCGTCGTGCGTCTCCCCGACCACCACCCTGACCGGATCGACCAGAATCCGGCCAGCCATCGCCTCGATGTGGTCCGGGAAGGTGGCACTGAACAGGAGCGTCTGACGCCGCGTCGGCACAAACGACAGGATCGCGTTGATCGATTCCTCGAAGCCCATGTCGAGCATGCGATCCGCCTCGTCGAGCACCAGACCAGTCAGTGCATCCAACGACAGGCTGCCCTTGTTGAGGTGTTTCTCGACCCGGCCGGGTGTGCCGACGACGATGTGCACGCCGTGTTCGAGGGCACCCAGCTGCGGCCCCATCGGCGTACCGCCACAGAGCGTTAACACCTTGGTGTTCTCGAGACCGCGCGCGAGCTTTCGAATCTCTGACGCAACCTGATCGGCGAGCTCCCGCGTCGGGCACAACACCAGCGACTGCACGCGGAACCGCTTCGTGTCGAGCTGCTGCAACAACCCCAGGCCGAAGGCCGCGGTCTTGCCCGAGCCAGTCCGCGCTTGCGCGAGCACGTCGCGCCGCGCCAACACCGCGGGCAGGCTTTGCGCCTGCACGGGGGTCATCTCGCGGTAGTCGAGCGAGGCGAGGTTGTCGAACAGGGCCGGGCGCAGCGACAGGCTGGCGAAATCAGTTGGCGTCAAAACAGGTGTTACCGAGACAGGGGCGAGGGCTGGTCGCAGAGGGGTCACGCGAGGCCGATAGCCTCGCACACATTGCCGGGGCTCACACCCGAAAGTGCCGCCCATCGGCGCGATCGCCAGGGTCAGTGCGGCCCGATACCGAAATGCGCGAGTGCGGCCTCGGCGATCCCCTTGCCGTATTCCTGCACGAAGTGCCCGGCCTCGGCGACGTGCATCGGTGCAGGGCAGCCGCGAATCTGCTGCTGCAATTGCGCCATTGGCGCCTCCCCGAGCACCGCATCGCGCAAGCCGACAGCCATGAAGCTGTCACCGCGCCAGTCGTTTGCCCAGAACGCGCGCGCCCGCACGCCGTGCTCAGCGCCAGCCATGCCCGGTTCAACCGGCACGAGCTGTGGAAAGCGGCGCACCCCGGCCTTGTAGCGGTTGTCCGGAAACGGCGCGTCGTAGGCCAGCGCGTCCATCAACGTCACCTCGGACCACGCGTCCGATGCGAGCATGCCACTGACCGGAATCTCGGGCGCGCGGGCGGCGAAGGCCTTCCACTTGGCAAAGCCGCCGGACACCGGTTCGCCGATCGGCATTGCGGTGTTCATGACCAACAGGCGCGTGAAGCGCTCGGGCATGTCCATTGGCAAGGTCAGGCCGAGCACCCCGCCCCAGTCCTGACACACCAGCGTGATGTTTTTCAGGTCCAGCCGTTCGATGAATCGCAGCAGGCTCTCACGGTGAAAGTCGAAGGTGTAAACCGCATCGTCGACCGGTTTGTCCGATCGCCCGAAGCCGTACAAGTCCGGCACCACCACCCGGTGCCCGGCCTGGCGAAACACCGGCAACATCTTGCGATACAAGTATCCCCAGGTCGGCTCACCGTGCAGACACAGAAACACCTCGTCCGCCGACTCCCCCTCGTCGACATAGGCCATCCGCAAACCGGCATAGCCTGGCAAGTCTTCGAGGTAGTGCGGTGTGTAGGGGTAACCCGGCAGGAGCGCGAAGCGTTCGTCCGGGGTGCGGAGGGTTTCAGGGTTCATCACGCGGTCTCCGAGGGGTAAAAACGCGGCGCTGGCCACTCAGGCCGCGAGCTGATCGCCGAGGTCGAGCTTCAGGTACTGGGCCGCGGCCAACACATGGTCGGGCGGCGCGTCGCGCACTGCGATGGCGATTTCATAGTCCGGCAATCTCGGCAGACCGTGTTCTGGTCCCAGCGCCACGATGCCGTCGGTGCAGCTTGACACCGGCATCGGCGCGATCGCGAGGTCGGCCTTCACTACCGCGCGCTGGCCCGCGTTGAATGCACTCTCGAACGCAACCCGGTAGGCACGGTCTGCGAGGTCGAGGCTTTTCAATCCGAGCGCCCGCCAGGAACAGTTTTCGTCCCACACCGACACGGGCAACGGGTCCTGCTCCCAGGCGACTCCGTTGCGCGCGCCGGCCCAGACCAGCGGTTCGGAGAACACAACCTCGAAACCACGCGGCAACGCGGTGGTGGTGTCGCGCGTGATCATGGCGAGATCGAGCGCGCCCTCGTGCACTTTCTGTTCGAGGATCTCCGAGCGCTCGACCACCACATCCACGGTAATGCAACAGTGGGTCTCGCTAAAGCGCCGCATCAAGGTCGGCAGCGCGCGCTCGACAAAGTCTTCCGGCGCACCGAGTCGCACGGTGCCCGCGAGCGTCGGCGTGGTCAGCGTGGACACGATGTCCCGGTTCAACGCGAGCACCCGCCGCGCGTGCGCGAGCAGCACCTCCCCGTCACCGGTCAGGCTCACCGAGCGCGAGTCCCGGACGAACAACGGCCGCGAGACCATGTCCTCGAGCTTCTTGACCTGCATCGAGACCGCCGACGGCGTGCGGTGCACCTTGGCCGCAGCGGCGGAGAAATTTCCGGTTTCGGCAATTTCGACCACAGTCCGCAACAGGTCGAGATCGAGCAGCGGCGTCGCGCCGGAGGGTGTGGCCATGGGGTCGCATCCTGTCTATCAGAAATTCTGACTGCTACTATCAGTCTTTTTAGTTTGATTGATAATTAGGCTGGCCGCAACATCTCTCTCAACCCACACAACGGGAGAACCGTGATGGCCAGTATCTGCAGACAAGGCGACCTGATCCCGGATGCCCACGGCTGCGTCAGCCCGCGGCCCGAAGCGACTCCGGTACAACGGATGAATCCGACTGCGTGGCTGACCGCGCTGTGGACCGGCATTGTGCGCCGCGTCTCCCGAGCTCGATCCGTCGAGCCGGCTCGCACACTGAGCCAGGTGGACGACCCGGTGCTACACGACATCGGGTTCACCAAGCCGGGTGTGGACTGGGCCGGTCGCCAGCCCACGTCAACTGACGCGGCTGTCGCGCTGCACACCCTCAGCCTGCAGCGCCCGACACGCCGCTGAGTTGGCTGTCGCAGTGCGACTCAGTGGCCATACACACTGTATGGCCACCTGACCCCGGGTGGCAGCCTTCCGCCGGCGTTCTCACGACACATACCGGGATCAATATCAAAGAAGGCCGCAGTGCCATCGACGTCCAGAGCGTCCGCCGCGCATATACTCGCAGGTAGCGAACTCGAACGCAGCGGATGTCAGCATGACCACAGCACGCCACCAACGCACCACCGCCACGTTCATCGGTGCCGTCTTCAGCCTGTGCGTCTCGAGCGCTCTCGCCGAGACGACACCGTCATTCGACAAGATCGTCGCTTCGTTCGAATCCGCCAGCAAACTCGACAGCGAACTGTTTGCCAAGGGCCGCGACTCCAACATTCGGCACCTCTTCCAGGGCGCTGTCGACCACCTGCCGGCCGCCGTGCTGCGCGAGGCCGGAATCGAGGCCTACGCACGCGCCGAACACGATGCCCGCTTCTACCAGCTGGCCGCACTGCTGCTCTCCAACGCTGACGGCAAAACCATGATGACCTGGCTGAACCCGCCGGCTGGAACGACGGGCGAAGCCCGGCTGGCACTCCGGGCCGCTGCCAGGGAGACCGTCAACAGCACGCGCGCGTGGAAGGGCTACGCCGCCTTTCGGGCGGCCGACGATTTGTCCCACCTTACAGACGACAACGGCGCGCTGGGCCCGTCTTTCGCCTACCACTACATCGCCTCGTCAGCAGGCATCCAACGCAGCAACCTGTCGCTTGGCTACCTCACGCGCGAATACCGACTGGACAACCCCGACCACCCTGACATGTGGGGGCTCTTGAGCTCGGAGGAGACCTATTTTCGCGACGCAGCCTACTGCACAGCGGAGAACCTGCGCGACCCACTGTTTCCTTACGATCAAGCCTTGTGCGACATCGCAACGCGCGAAGCGAACGCCACTGATCAAGAGAGCACCGCCCTCTACGCCCCAGGCATTGACCCGGACATGGCGCGCTTTTTCGGACTCCTGGGGCTCGTTGGGCTCGCAATCATTGAAAACGCAAAGAACAACCCAAACGCTGGAGTCAGCTCCGGCATCAGCCCACTGCAGGGACCGTCTGCGCTGGAAACACACCTCTGGCTCAATCCCGGCGGCTGACACCTCAGTCCGCACACCAAGGCGTTGCACAGCGCACAACGCCACATCAACCCAGACACCACCCCGCGTCATGGACACCAGGAGCTGCGTGAAGCAGCCAGGATAAGCCGATGGAAACCAGCCTGTTCCGGTACATCTGGAAACACTCCAGGCGCGACCAGATCGTGCTGCTGCTGATCACCCTGCTGACATTCCCGATTCTCTACGTCTCCCTCGAGCTGCCCAAGCGCATCATCAACGATGCCATCGAGGGCAGCCCGGACGATGTCACCCTGCTCGGCGTAACCCTCACCCAGATCGAATTCCTGCTGGTGCTCTGCGCGGGCTTTCTGCTCGCGGTGCTCGTCAACGGGCTGCTGAAGATGCGCCTGAACACCCTCAAGGGCGTGCTCGCCGAGCGCCTGCTGCGGCGCTTTCGCTATAAGCTGATCAACCGCATCACGCGCTTCCCGCGGCCGTACTTTCGCCACACCAGCCAGGGCGAGCTGGTTTCGATGGTCACATCGGAAGCCGAACCGATGGGCGGACTCATGGGTGACATGCTGGCACAACCCGTGTTCTACGCCGGCCAGATGCTCACCATCCTCGCCTTTCTCTTTGCCCAGAGTGTGTGGTTCGGACTCGCATCGATCGCCCTGATCCCATTGCAAGCCTGGCTCATTCCGTTGCTGCAACGGCAGATCAACCTGC
>CALDHJ010000524.1 GCA_937941555.1 uncultured Granulosicoccaceae bacterium
AACGACGGCTTTGTCTACCTGATGCTGTGCGGTGTGGTGGCGATCTGCAGCATGATTCTGCCCGGCCTGTCCGGCTCCTTCATCCTCATCATCATGGGCAACTACGCCCTGGTGCTGGGCGCTGTCGGGAACTTCGACTTCGATGTGCTGTTGCCCGTCGCGGTTGGCTGTGTGGTCGGCCTCCTGGCATTCTCACACTTGCTGGCATGGGTGTACGACCGCTTCCACGATCACACAGTGGCCCTGATGACCGGTTTCATTCTCGGCTCGCTCGTGGTGATCTGGCCCTACAAGACGGCCCTCACAACAGTCGTCGAACGCGTCGGCAAACCCGCGAAAGAAGTGGTGACAGGCTACGACTGGTTCTGGCCCAGCGCGAGCGGCGCAACCCTGACGGCGCTGGCCGTGGCGTTGTTGGGCGGTTTGGGCCTGTGGGCCGTGGAGCGGCTGGCCGGGAATCCCGCCAAAGCCTGAGAGCGATCACCCGGCGGGGCGTCCCGTCGGAAAACGGGGCGCGCCCGTGCTATCTGTCAGAGCAGACCCGGCGGGGCGTGCACGCTGAGAAACTGGGCGAGGTGGCCGATTTCATCATCGCTAAGGCGGCTTGCGCTGCGGGATAGTGTGGGATGTTCGGCTTCGCCGCTGCGATAGCTTCGCAGGGCCAGGCGGTAGTCGTTCGCCGTGCCCGACAGTGACACCAGAGAACTGCTCGATGCGGTGCTCAATGCCTCGTGGCATCCGACACAGCCACGAACGTGATAGAGACGTTCACCGGTGGCGGCGCTGGCGGTTACCGTACCGCCCTGCCCAGCGGTCAGCGCGGCGCCAGACAGAAACAACACACACCCCGCAACCTTGATCACCCTCGACATCATCAGCAACTGTCAACTTCTGCAAAATTAATCAGTTAACTATAGTATCGAAAGTAACTTCCACAGTGTGCCATTTTTTTACACAGTGGGTTTCAGGCCCTCAGAAACGGTATTCCAACGCAAACTTCAGGTACGGAAACAGGCTCAGCTCGTCGTTGTATTCGGCCATCACCTCATCAATTTCGGCCTGGATGTCCGCTTCGGATATGAAGCTGGTTTCACGCTCCACCAGCGATACGTCCGGATCGTCGACCTTTGATACACCAATCTCGCTTCGAATCGACAGCCGGCTTCCCATTGTGGCGAGCCAACCGAGCCCAAGGTAGGGCGAAACGCCGTCGAACCGCACGGCCATTTCGAGAAACCCGAGGCTACCGGGCGGCACCGTTACGCTCCCGACCTGAATGGGAGCAGTCGGGTCAGCGGTGCCATCTACCGCCAGATCCATGTTGGCGATTCCGCCACTGACGTAGAAGCCCGTGTCAGTTGGAAACCAATCGAGCTGCACGCGGGTAAAACCCAGATCTGCTGCAATGTCGTAGTCGACGCCATCGATGTTTTGCGACAGATCGGTGTCTGCCCCCTCTACAGCGAACCGCAGCGACAGCTGTTTGGTGACCCGGCAACCGCCGCCCGCACCGACACCCCCTGTGCCGATGTGCGCACCGGCAAAGCAGTCCACATCGTGGTCATCAGCCAGCACGGGTGAGAGCGCCGCAACGGCAATCAGAGCAAACAGGATAAGAACGCGATCGAGCATGTCGGTACCTCCAGTGTGACCGAGGCGGCAGGTGTGCGCCCAACCCGACACAATGCAGACGCCATGCCGACTTATGCCGCCTGCGGCAAAAAGTGTCCGCATCGGGACTCAAGCGCACACGTAGCCTGTCGATAATACACATATCTTGGTACTACACCGCGGCACCTGAAATCGGCCATGGCAATTGACGCCCCTGAAACCAACGACACCGCTGAAGGCTCGACGAGCCTTGTGGCCGATGTCGCAATCGCAGCGCTGCTCCTGGCGATGTTCGCAGCCATTCTCGCCCCACACTGGCAGAAAACAGCTGCTGTCGAGCAAGAAGACGAGCACCTCCACGACATCGCCACGGCTGCAGGCTCACTGCTAAGCGCCGTCTCACTGCAACGTGCCGAAGCGCTCACCAAGGGTGGCACCATCAAACGCGACTTCGACGCCCCGCGCACCGGCGCGCTGAAAGTCGTGCCGCGCCCGATCGCAGCCGACACCTGCGCACACATGTGGAATACGCTGCTCCCCGACGGCCCGACCGTCACAACCGGTGGAGAATCCGCCTTCACCGTCGATGTGACCGACCAACGTGGCGTCTGTCTCTACCGCTACACCGGCAGCAACGACGAACGCTACGTGATCTCCTACCGACCGGATTCAGGACAGGTCGCCTACGAGTAAGGCAGACCGAGTACACCACACGCCCGCTCAAGCGCGCTGTCGAGCGACGTTTCTGACGCGGCTTCGACGTTGACGTGGCCCATTTTGCGCCCCGGGCGTGCTGCTTGTTTGCCGTACATGTGCAGCTCACACCCTGGCAATGCGAGCAGCGCCGACCAGTCCGGTTCACCATCGACCCACAGATCGCCGAGCAGGTTGATCATGCCGGTCGGTTGGCGGAGGCCACTCTCGATCAGGGGCAAGCCGCACACCGCACGTACCTGCAACTCGAACTGGTTGATGGCACAGCCCAACTGGCTGTAGTGGCCACTGTTGTGCGGCCGAGGTGCGATCTCGTTGGCGAGCAATTCTCCGTCGGTTGTGACGAAAAATTCGACCGCCATGACGCCACAATAGTCGAGCGCGACGGCCAGTTCGATGGCCGTTTCCCGTGCGCGCGCCTGGAGTGCAGCATCCACCCGGGCGGGCACGCGCGTGGTGTGAAGGATGCCGTCGCGGTGCACGTTTTCACCCACCGGCAGACACACCGACTGCCCCGTCGACGCTCGCGACACCACCACCGACACTTCACTTGCGAGCGCAACACGCCGCTCGAACACGCAGGCCACCTGACCGAGTGAGTCGAAGGCCGCCGCAAGCTCGGCCTTGTCAGCACACCGAACCTGACCTTTACCGTCATAGCCCAGGGTCGCGGTCTTGAGGATGCCCGGCGAGGCGACGGCCTGCCAGGCCGATTCGACATCAGCGGGCGTGTTGATGGCCGCCCAGGTCACAGTCGGCACACCGGCCTCGGCAAACAGCCCCTTCTCACGCCGTCGATCTTGTGCGACCTCGAGCGCTTTCGCGCCCGGTGCCACTCGGGTCAGCCCGTGAAGGCGATGTACCGTCTCGGCAGGCACATTCTCGAATTCGGTGGTGACGGCATCACAGGCATTACCCAGTGCAGCCAAGGCATCATCGTCGTCGTAGGGACTTTGCAGATGGTGATGCGCAATACGGCCAGCGGGGCTCATCGGGTCGGCGTCAAGCACCCAGACGGTGTAACCCATGCGGATGGCTTCCAACGCGAACATGCGACCGAGCTGTCCGCCACCGAGTACCCCGAGCGTCGCCCCCGGCAAAATCGCGTCGCCGCTCACGCGTCCACCCGAGGCAGTTCGCTGTCGAGCGCGGCATCTCGCTGCGCGGCGCGAAAGCTCTCCAGGGCCCGCGCGAGTGCCGCGTCGCCCACAGCCAGCATCGACACGGCAAAAAGACCCGCGTTGGCCGCCCCGGCCTCGCCAATGGCGAACGTCGCGACCGGCACACCGCGGGGCATCTGAACAATGGAGAGAAGCGAGTCCTGCCCTTGCAGGTGGCGAGAGGGCACGGGCACCCCGAGCACAGGCAGCTGGGTCTTCGCCGCCAACATGCCAGGCAAGTGGGCGGCACCGCCAGCGCCCGCAATAATGCAATTCAGACCCCGCTCGACCGCCGTTTCGGCGTACTCGAACAGCAGGTCTGGCGTTCGGTGCGCAGAGACAACGCGGTGCTCGAATGGCACGTCGAATTGAGCGAGCACCTCGGCTGCGCGCTGCATCACAGGCCAGTCACTGGTGCTGCCCATGACCAAACCGACTTTGGGAGTGGACATGCCTTACCTCGGCTCGGTTAAAACGGCATTTTCCCAGAACCGCGGCACCGGTCAAGCTCGGCCGCCGGGTGATGCCGCCGGTTGATCGTGCGATTGTGACAAAATAACCGGTCACCTCACCTCCAAATCGGCCATGACACGCACCGTATTCGACACCGCCATCCGCTCACTGCCGCGGATCCACCAAGGCAAGGTGCGAGACGTCTTTGCCGTGGGCGAAGACCAGTTGCTGATGGTGGCAAGCGACCGGGTATCGGCATTCGACGTCGTGATGCCCAACCCCGCACCGGGCAAGGGCGCCCTCCTGACCGACGTCGCTCTGTTCTGGTTCGCACACTTCCAGGATGTCCCCAACCACCTGACCGATACCCGCTTGGAAGATGTCCTCCGCGACGACGAGGAACTCGCCGAGGCCCGCGGTCGATCGATGCTGGTCAAGCGTCTGGACGCCCTGCCGGTCGAAGCGGTGGTGCGAGGCTACCTGATCGGATCCGGCTGGAAGGACTACCAGGACAGCGGCGCGGTCTGTGGCATCACCCTGCCCACGGGGTTGCGCCAAGCCGACAAGCTTCCGGAGCCGGTCTTCACGCCCGCGACCAAGGCCGCTGTCGGCGACCACGATGAAAACATCGACTTCGACGAGATGGCCAATCGCATCGGTCGGGAGCGTGCCGAAGAGGTGCGCCGCGTGAGCATTGACCTGTATCAACGTGCCGCGGCGCACGCCGCTGCCAGAGGCATCATCATCGCCGACACCAAGTTCGAATTCGGCCTCGACGCCGACGAGAATCTCGTGTTGATGGACGAAGTCCTGACACCCGATTCGAGCCGGTTCTGGCCAGCAGACCGCTACCAACCCGGCACCAGCCCACCGAGTTTCGACAAACAATTCCTGCGCGACTGGCTCGAAACGCTCGACTGGGACAAAACCGCCCCCGGTCCGACACTGCCCCCCGATGTCATCGAGGGCACACTCGCCGGCTACCGCGAAGCGCGTGAACGCCTGATGGGACCTGAGCGTGCCTGAGCGGCTCGGCGTCGCCGTGATCGGCTGTGGCATGGCCGCCAAGCCGCATGCGCGCGCCCTGCAGGACCTGAGCGATCGCATAAACGTTATCGGCGTTCACGGGCGCAACCCGGCTCGTCGAGCGGACTTCTGCACGCAATGGGGCTTCACCGAAGCGCCAAATGCGGCGGCGCTTCTCGACGACCCGCGCGTCGGCATGGTGTTGATCCTCACGCCCCCCGATGCTCGCGAGCGCTGGGTTGCGGCCGCCACCCAGCGCCAACTGCCGGTGTTGATGGAGAAGCCCATCGAACGCACGACAGAGGCCGCCGAGTCGCTGGTGGCGCTGTGCGAGGC
>CALDHJ010000525.1 GCA_937941555.1 uncultured Granulosicoccaceae bacterium
GGAATTTGACGGCACGCTGATTTTTGTCAGCCACGATCGGGAGTTCGTCTCGTCTCTGGCATCGCGCATTATTGAAATACGCGACGGCCGTCTGAACGATTTCATTGGCAACTACGACGAATACCTGAGCAAACGCGCGGCCTGAGGCAGTGACGGTTCCGCTCTTGCACATCACAACCAGCGATGCGTGGCAGGCCGCCGGCCGTGACATTCGTGCCCCATCTTTGGAGGGCGAAGGCTTCATGCACTGCTCAACGCCGGATCAGGTACTGATTCCGGCGAATGAACGCTTTCGCGGTGAGAGGGACCTTGTTCTGCTCGTTCTCGATCCCGGACTGATCGAGGCCGATGTGGTGTTCGAGGACTGCTATGACAGTGGCCTTGCGTTTCCGCATGTATACGGGCCATTGCCGCGATCAGCCGTGGTGTCAGTGGTGGCGTTTCCACCTGAATCAGATGGATCTTTTCGGTTGCCTGATGAGGTTGCACACCGCCTGTAGCCTGGACTGATCAGGCGGTCGGCCACGCCGAGCACGGACGCTGATACAGGTGTGCATTCCGCTGTGTGGATACTGGGTCAGGGTGCTGAGTGCGTCACTGGTAGCACGCATTGCTGCGGGTGATTGCAGTTATTTGGCGACCGCTGGAGTACGGCCGAATCAGGCGCGTAAAAAGCGGTAGGCGAATTCCTTTTCAATATCGCGTTGCCACTGACTCTGTTGTGTGAGCGGGCGCAAACGCGCGATTGTCCTTCCGTCGAAGACTTTGTTGTAGAGCGCACGATAGGTCTCGTTGGCGTAGCCTTCGGCCCCTCTTACGGCAGAGTGAAAGCCGTGATCGCTGATGGCCGGCCCCGCGTCCCGTGGTTGCATGCAAGTGTCCAGAAAGGCATGCGCGGCTTCGCTCTGACGCGATCGCCGAGACAGCACCCAGCCTGTTGACCAGCACAGCGCTCCTTCTTTGGGTGCTGCAAATTCGACGGGCTCGTTGGCAGCTTTCAGTGCCAATGCTGCAGTGTCCCAGCCCTGCCCACGCGAAGCGCCGTCCTCGAGCAAGCCTTGCATTTGAGTTTGGGCGTCATTCCAGGTCAGCTTCACGCGGTCTTTGAAGGTTGTCATGTACCGAAGGGCTGCTTGATGAACCCGGCGCGATTCGGCCATTTGTGTTCTGGCACGAGTCACTGAACCCGCCGCCAGCAGGCCTCGGTCTTCGAGCAGGTAGGCAACGGCTTGTATTGCGGAACGTGGTCGGATGAGGGTGGAGTTCGGCGAGGCGTCTTCCCACAGGTCGGCGTAGGAAGCTGGCTGGCTTGGTTGTGTCATGTCGGAGCGCCAGCAGATGCCTTCCGCTCCCCACACGGTGGGAAGCCAAAACGGACCAGTACTGTCAAATCGCCAGTGGTCGAGTGCGATGCGCAAGAGTGGCTCATGCAGTTGCGTGACCTGGGTCAGGTGTTGGCGGTCCCAAGGGGCTAGCAGTTCGCGCGCACGCCAGTAAGGGGCGGCGTGGCCAGACACCAGGCACAGGTCGGCACCCGATTGTTGTAGCGCAGTCGCCGGATCCTCTTGAGGGCGCAATGGGCGGGTGCGCAGCGATACTCCGGAGCGCGCCTCGAAAGCCTTGTGGCTGGCGTCCAGGGCAAACCTCGGCGGGACCAGCAGCAACAGGCCGGTTTTCAATGTGGCGGCTGTGCTCGGCTGCGCAGCCGCCAGAGGTGTCGTCGCGATGTACTTCAACAGGCGGCGGCGTGAGAATTTTGACGTTTTCACGGTAGTGGGCGGCACGGGGCACTTGTGCTGAATAGGGCGCGGCGTGTCATGGATTCATCCGCGGCTGTATCAAAAACAATACAAAACAGAGGGTTGTGTTCTGTAGATTACGTAATTTGTAAGGTTCTGGCGCCTCAACTACGGCTATTATTGCGGGTAGAATTTTTGACACGGGTAGTAGTGGAGATGAGTAGCAGTCGATCCAGCCAGAATCGCGCGTGGCTGTCGCTCCCATCGGTTTGTTCCGCGGTGGTGTCCGTTGGCCTTGCTCTCGGAATGAGCTCTGCCGCTTGGGCGGACGGTGAAGTGACATCGGTTACTGTTGCCAGCGAGACATCAACCCCGCTGCAATACGAGTTGAACGGTACCACTTACACGTGGGGAATTGGCGGCAATCAGGTCTTGCAGAGCTTTGACTACGCCGGAAAAACCTTCGATTACCTGATCAACGCCGACACCGTTCGGCTTCGCCGCGTTGATCTGCCGCAAGCCAGCGGCGAGCCGTGCGGCGTTTTCGCTGAAAATACCGGGAACTGGAACGAACTGATTCCCAACTACCCTGCGCGAACCGACGGCAGCGGAAATTGTGACATGGCGTCCATGCTCGGCGGTCGCGTGATGAACCGTGGCGCTTTGAACGTGTTCTCGAACGTCGGCCCGGATCCCAAGAACGTTGAACGCATCGACTACCTCTTCCAGAACGGGCTGGTTGCGCCGTTGAGTGCGTCAGCGCTCGCGCAGTCCGGACACGTGGTCGCCGAGAAACGCGGCAACAACGCGATCAAGATAGCCGCTATCACCGGTGTGGACGGTAGCGGTGATCCGTCTTCTTACGGTCCGTTGGTCACGGTGAACGCAGCAGGGTGCGGCGCAGGAGAAGTTTGTTACGGCGTCACGCAGATCGGCCACAACTATTCCTTTCTTCAAAACGCCTCGACCGGTGAGCAGGGTTACGTGAGCTACCGGGGCGGCGAGTCTGAAAACCTCGCGATGGCCTTCGTCTCGAGTGAGCGACTCGGCCTCACACCCGGACAGCGCTACTACGGGTTTTCGTTCTTTGCACCGGACGTGGACGCAGCGCGGCACGATCTGACTGACCCAACCACCTTCCCGCGTGATTCGGCTGACAACGACATCCTGCCCGGGGACGGTGCGGATTTCTACGGCGGTGTCTCGGGCTGGTTTGTCGCGAACGATCTCAGTGACGACGGCAGCAGTATGCTCTCGGGTGCTGTGTTCGTCGACCTTGACCGTGATGGTGTGCTTGACCCGGGCGAGGCCGCGCTCGACGGTGTAACTGTGTCCCTCGTGGCTGACACCAACGGCAACGGTGTCTACGACCCAGGCGTCGACCAGGTGCTGACCACAACCGAGTCAGGTGCGGACGGCGGCTTCTTTTTCGCCGGTGTGCCCGCCGGGCGTCACTTTGTTGTGCTCGACGCGGACGACACCGACATACCACCCAGCCTGCAACTGCCAGCTGGCACCAACCCGATCACGGTAGACGTGGTGGGTGGTGAGCAGTCTGGTCTCAACTTCGCATTTGCTCTGCCGCTCGGCGATGACACATTGCCGCGTGCTGTGTCGGACAGTGTTGCGAGCCCACAGGACCAG
>CALDHJ010000526.1 GCA_937941555.1 uncultured Granulosicoccaceae bacterium
CTCTGCAGGCAGCGTTGGAGCCAACACCGAAATGCAGGATCTCAGCTACAGCCTCGGCGCCCTTATCGGCGACCGCATACTCGCGCCCTATACCGAACTCGACTACGAGCGTCTGATGGAGGGCCTCAAGGCCGCCCACCAGAAAGGCGAACTCGACATCGACCTGGCGACGGCCAACACCATCGTTCAGGAGCAGTCACAGAAAGCGCAGGCTGCTGCCACCGAAGCGGCACGCGAAGCCGGCGTGACATTCCTCGCGGAACAAGCCGCGCGTGATGGCGTCATGGCAACCGACTCCGGGCTGCTGTACGAAGTGAAGAAGGAAGGCGACGGTGCCAAACCGGCGGCTACCGATCAGGTCACGGTTCACTACGAAGGCAAGCTGATCGACGGCACCATCTTCGACAGCTCGATCCAACGTGGAGAGCCGACCAGCTTCGCACTCAACCAGGTTATTCCCGGTTGGACCGAGGGCTTGCAGCTCATGTCTGTGGGCAGCGAGTACACCTTCTACATCCCATCCGACCTCGCCTACGGCGAGCGCGGTGCAGGCGGTCAGATTGGCCCACACCAGGCACTGATTTTCGACGTTACGCTGATCGCGATCGGCGACTCCTGATAGCGATCGGCCGGTGATGGCACCCGCACGCTGCGGGTGTTCTGCCCGAGGCGCCAGCTCTGTGCTGCCGCCTTTTTTTTGTGACTGAGTACTGCGCAGATACTGCCTGCGCCCGAGCTGCGCGACACAACCGTCAGTGCCCCGGGTCGATCAAGGGTGACAGCTCCGCCGCGGCTGATTACCCTGTCGTGATACCCAGCCGAGTACGCGACCATGACCCTGCACGTGATTGACCACCCCCTGATTAAGCACAAGATGGGGCTGATGCGCCAGGACGACATCAGCATCAAGAGCTTTCGCGATCTCGCTGGGGAAGTCGGCATGCTGCTGACCTACGAAGCGACGCGCAACCTGCCAACGGAAACAACACAGATCAGATGTTGGTCTGGCGAGGTCAACGTGGAGCGACTGCAGGGTAAAAAGCTCACTGTCGTGCCGATCCTGCGTGCGGGTCTGGGCATGCTGACCGGTTGCCTCGAGGCCATTCCAAGCGCCCGCGTGTCGGTCGTCGGTCTCTACCGCGATGAAGAGACACTTCAACCCGTACCCTATTTCGAGAAACTGTGCCAGGACGTCGCCGAACGCCGTGCACTGGTGCTCGATCCGATGCTCGCTACCGGAGGCACCGCCGTCGCGACCATTGACATGCTCAAGAAAAAGGGCTGTTCAGACATTCGCGCGCTGTTCCTCGTCGCGGCCCCCGAGGGGGTCGAGGCCATGCAGTCAGCACACCCGGATGTCGACATCTACACCGCCGCACTCGACGAACGTCTCAATGAAAACGGCTACATCCTGCCGGGTCTCGGGGACGCCGGAGACAAGATATTCGGCACCCGATAACGGCAAAGCGTGTGTTGACGCACAAAACCCTCAACCGCCGAGTGCCCAATGGCCATGTCGCGTCAAAGCGCGTAATACTGCACAGAATCGCATCTCGGCTTTGCGCATCATCATCTCCGTCGTCAGGCAGTAAGGGGTTGCTGCCAGGCGGCAGGGGCCGCAAGCCTGTGGTCAGCGCTCTCGAATACCAACGTCATCGTGACGGTCGTTTGCAGGGTTTTGTGATAGCTGACCACGGGCGCCCCCATCCCTCCCGGACCGCCTATTCCGATTCGACATCCGATGGCTGAAACCGCGTCGCCACGATCGCAAGCGACCGCGACGCGAAATCGCGCCGCCACAGCACATACAGCACCCAAAGCGTCCCGATGAAAAGCCCGATCGGGTGCAGCAGCCAGAGAAAACACGCCAGCGCAAAGAAGTAGCCGCGCAAGCCGTTGTTGAAATGCTCGGCGGCAAGCATGTGCAGTTGGGCAAGCTGCTCGATACGCGTCGACTGCGAGGGATCGTCTCCCTCGGGCATCGCACCCATCAACACCGCGCAGTAGTTGAACAGCCGGTAACTCCACATCAGCTTGAAAAACGCAAACGCGAACACGCCGGCAACGAGCACCACTTTGAAGCGCCAGTCGACGCCAGCCGACTCCGGGACATAGGCCGCCGCAGACAGCGTAAATGTCACCTCGCTGCCGTAGCCCAGCATCGCTGTCATCGCCCCGATCATGAGCACCGCGGTCGAAGCAAGGAAACCGACGCCCTGCATCAATGCTGACTGTATCTGAGAGTCGAATATCCGCACGTCTCGCGTGGCCATGGTGGTTATCCAATCACGTCGGACCTCGTCCATTCGCGCGGCGATGCTGAGGTGCTGAAAGCGCCGATCTGCGATCCACACATAGCCCAACCAGCCCGCAACGAAGGCGGTCAGTCCGATGACATCGTAGGCATTGAAATCCATCAGTTCCCCAAAACACACGTTCCGTCCGGCACATCATCGCACCGCCTGTCAGCCGCCGGCTCAACACAAGCAACCTGCTCACCCTAAGGTTATAGTCAAGACCCATCCATTGCTCTCAAAGGCCACAGACGGTGCGCATCAAGACCCCCCGATTTGACGTCAAGGCGGTGTCCTTCGATCTCGACGATACCCTGTGGCCAGTGCAGCCCATTCTGTCCGCAGCCGAGGATCGCCTGTACGCTCTGCTTGAAACGGACTACCCAGCCATTACAGCGACCTGTGATCAGGCGAGCCTGCAGGCACGGCGCATGGCATTTTTCCGCCCGCGCACCGAACTCCACCACGACCTCACGCGTTTGCGACAGCTCTACTTTCAGGATCTGCTCGCGGAATTCGGCTACACAAGCGGAGCCGACACGCTACTCGATCACTTCCTCACCTGGCGAAACGATGTCACCCCCTACCCCGGGTGCGTAGACTTCCTCACCCAACTCGCCGAACGTTTTCCGCTGGTAGCGTGTACCAATGGCAATGCAGACGTCTTCAAAACGCCACTTGCGCCGTTTTTCACGGCCAGCGTGCGTTCAGAGGAAGCCGGCGTCGCAAAGCCCGATCCCCATATCTTCAAACTCACCTGTCAGGCTGCGTCCGTGCGAGCAGCCGATCTGGCGCACGTGGGTGACAACACCGTGACCGATGTGATCGGCAGCCAGCAGTTCGGCTGCCACGGTGTCTGGTACAACCCGGACGGGCTCGACTGGCCGCACCCCAATGAGCCCGCGCCGCACGCAAACGTCGCCAATTACGAGGAGCTCCTCGCTCTACTGTTGAAAGATTGAATTCTTCGCAATAACGCGCCGCAAAGCTTTCAATGCGGCGTACAAGAACTCGCGCCTACAATCGGGTATCTCCCGATGGGGCTCACCACACTGTGTCCAATACCTTCACACACCTGCTGGAAACGCGGCCCGTGTTACTCGCCGACGGGGCGACTGGCACCAACCTCTTCGCGATGGGCCTGCAAAGTGGCGATGCACCAGAACTCTGGAACGCGACGCACCCTGAACGCATCAGCCGCCACTACCGGGCATTCATTGACGCTGGATCGGACGTCGTCCTGACCAACACCTTCGGTGGAAACCGGTCCCGGCTCGCGCTGCACAAAGCCGAATCACAGGTCAGAGAACTGAATGTGGCAGCCGTGCGGTTGCTCCGACACGAGGTTGAAGACAGCGGTCGCCAAGTCGCGATAGCGGGTTCGATCGGACCAACGGGTGACATTCTCGAGCCGAGTGGTCCTCGCACCATCGATGAAGCCACCGAGATCTTCAGTGAACAGGCACATGCGCTGGCCGACGGGGGTGCCGACGTACTCTGGCTCGAGACCTTGTCATCTCGCGAGGAATGCATTGCGGGCGTGCGGGCCGCTGCGGAGACAACACTCCCAATCGTTGTGACAATGAGCTTTGACACCAACGGACGGACCATGATGGGACTGACACCGGAGGATGTGCTTGCCCTGCAGGACGAACTCGAGCGCAAGCCTGTCGCCTGGGGTGGCAACTGCGGGCTGGGCGCGTCGGAAGTGGTGGCGGCACTGCTCAATGTGCGGGCACAAAATCCGAGCGCAACCTCCGAACCGTTGGTCGCGAAAGCCAACTGCGGTATTCCGCAGTACGAAGATGGCAAGATTGTCTACTCGGGCACGCCAGAGCTCATGGCGCGGTACACGGAACTTGCCATCGACGCGGGCGCCCGCATCGTTGGCGGCTGCTGTGGTACGACACCCGACCACATTCGCATGATGCGCGATGTCATCAACAACCACACAGCCGGTGCGCCCCCTTCACTTGAATCCGTGGAGCGCGAATTGGGCGAATTGACGAAGGGAACGCGCGCACTGAACAGCGGTGCACCCGCAGCGCAACCCGTTCGCACCGGCAGACGCCGGCCGGCTCGCCGACGCGCTCCAGACTGATCACTGCTACCTCAGCGAATCCGATCGGGTTAGAGAGACGCTTAGCGCAAGCGGTATCGTAGTGATGTGCTGAGGCGTCCCTTTACACCTGAAACCGCGTCCTCATCACTGCGAGAGAGGATCAGGGCAAGGTCGAATTCGAGTGTGTTGCTGATGTCGTAGACGAAGCCGCTGGACAGCGTGTCGTCGCGATTGCCTTCCTGGCGAATGTGGCTCCAGTTGTTGACCCAGTCCACGACATCCGACATCTCGTAGGTGTAGATCAACTGGTTTCGGAACGTGCCTGTGCCGCTCCTTTCGAGTGACCGACTGAAGCTTGCGTCTTCAATCAATTGCGCCCGATACCCGAAGGGTTTGGCAAATCTGAAATTGAGGTTGATCGCGGGCTCACCCTCGTTGCCAGCGGGGTCGGAGATGACATATCCGATGCCGATTCGAGCAACGAGACCGTGCTCGCGGGTGTTGATGTTCTCGCGGATCAGCACCTCATCCATCTTGATCACACCGAGCGCACCCAGCCCGGTGCCACCAATCAGACCGGCACCAATCAACGTCTCTTCAATCTGATCGAACCAGGCTTCGCGAAAACCGTCATCACCGAAATTCGCACGGTACTCCGGCTCGCGATTGATGGTCTGGGCCAGGTGAAGCAACACGACATCTGATGGGTAGATCGTGAGCAGACTGTAGTCCTGAAGGACGGATACCAGCCGCAACGCCTTGGCAAGTGCAGTCGCGTTGATCGCTCGACCGAAACCGATGCCCCCTTGCACAAAGGCATAAGGGTCGTTGCCGGGCGAGTCATCGCGGAATTCTCCACCAGTGAACCAGAACTGATTCGGGTAGCGCTCGCGGTAGTTGTCGTAGCGCCCGACCGCACGGCTCGCAATGTTGTCGGTGCTGCGCGCGCCGCGCTCATCGCCACGTGACAGCGATCCGGTGGCGCTCGCCTCGAGACTCCAGACAAGCGGAAGTGTGCTGAAAACACGGCGGTAATTTGCGTTGAGCGTCAGGTCATAGCTTCCCTGAAAATCCTCTCGCGCGAGACTCGCACCAGCGTCAATTTCCGCCTGAGTCAGGCTCTGGTTGGCCTGCTCGGCATTGAACGCCGTGTTGTTGGCAGCGAACTGGCCGGTCACATAGGCCTCGTCCCACTGGCTGTTCGGGTCGACGTAATCTTCAAAGGTGATGGCGTGCAACGCCGGCGTCAACAGACACGCGGTCGCCATCAACAGATTTCGCACTGTCACTGACACCGACACTGGCCAGGCTCCTCAAGGGTTGGGATGCTGCGCCGCAGGCGCAGCCCCGTATTGTACCTGTCCGGCCGAAGGCGTTGCCAACCGTCTGATTGCGGTCGAGGCCTCAGCGGTTGTACTCGCGCGCCGCCTCGATCAGGTAGTCCCAGAGGTACTCGGCGTGGCTCCAGCGCACCTGTATCACGGCTGAATCATCTGTCGCCATGTGTAACACCGTGCTGGCCTTCGCCATGCGGGTCGCGACCACCGTTCCGGCCACCAGGGCCGTTGCGCTGACATCGAGCGGGGTGAGTTTGGCGAGTACATCCCGCGTATGCCCACCCGACAGTTCGAGCTCAGTGTAGTAGTCGCTAACATCGACTACGGCCATGTGCGAATCGCTTGCCGAAGACAACAACCGCCCGTGCAAGGCATCGGTTTCCTCGAGTGGGCAACACAGCATCCACTCGTCAGGACCGAGGCACGTCAGGCTGATACCACCGGCTACGGCCGCCTCACCAACCGCACTGGGTAACTCGCTCGCAGACACCGCCTGAACCGCGCGTGCGAACGCCGCATCGGCGCGGTCGCCGCGCAGTGTGAGCTTGCCACGTAGCGGCAACTCACGCAGTGCGACGGCGCCGTCAAGCGCCGAGCGCCCGTCCAGTGCCGTGCGCGCAACCGGTTTCTCTGTCGCAATACTCATCACGTTTTCACCCGCTGACCTTCCGGATCGACAAACACCGGATCAACAACCTTGGCTTGCACTGTCCGACCGTCGATCAGTGCGAGATCAACGGTCGCCCCCTTGCGCTCGAATCCGTCCTTGATCACGGCCATCGCAATGGAGCGTCCGCCGTCGAC
>CALDHJ010000527.1 GCA_937941555.1 uncultured Granulosicoccaceae bacterium
GTCAACGGGTCGAGGCCGGGGTTGTCTTGCGTGAGGCGTCCGGCACGGGTGCTGATGATCTTCGGGAACACTGCCGCTCGCGGGTGGGTGCGTTCAAGATGCCCGACCGCGTGTACCTGCTCGAGAGCCTGCCCAAGGGCCCGTCCGGCAAGGTGCAACGGTTGAAGCTCGCAGCGCTGCTGCAAGGCGCCGAGTAGGCGTCCGAACGCGATACACTTGAAGTGCTCCTCTAGACGGTCAATGCCATGTCTTTGTTCGACCCCATACGCGCTGCCGCGCAACGCCAGCCGGCTCGCATCATCCTGCCTGAGGGTGAAGACCCGCGGGTGATATCGGCGGCCGTGGCAGCGCAGGCCGATGGCACGGCAAGGCCCATGCTGCTCGGTGATGCCGGCACCATTTCCGAGACGGCCTCGGCAGCGGGGGTCTCCCTCGACGGCATCCGCGTGCTCGATCTCGCGGAGGTATCCGCGCGACGCGACCTGGTTGACGCCTTGGTGGCGCGGCGTAAACACAAGGGCATGACACCGGAGCAGGCTGAAAAAGACCTCGCGGACCCGGTGGTTGCAGCCTTGAGTGTCCTCGCCGCGGGTGAGGCCGACGGCTTTGTCGGTGGCGCGGTGGCCTCAACCGCCCACGTGCTGCGGTGGTCGTTTGGTCTGATCGGGCCGGCGCCGGGGGTGAAGCTGGTGTCGAGTTTCTTTCTGATGCTGCTCGATCAGCCGCACCACGACCCGCACGAAGCCGTGCTGTTTTCCGATTGTGCGCTGGTGGTGGAACCCGACGCCGACGGGCTCGCCAGCATCGCTGAGGCGACCGGCCACAGCGCAAAGGCGTTGCTCGGGGTCGAGCCGCGGGTGGCGATGCTGTCGTTCTCGACGGCTGGCAGCGCCAGACACGATCGCGTGAGCGCGGTGCAGTCCGCCACGGAAAGCGTGCGCGCCGCTCAGCCGAGCTGGCAGGTGGCAGGGGATATTCAGTTCGACGCGGCCTTTGTCCCCGAGATCTTCGCGCGCAAGGCGCCCGAGCAGGTGATGGACGGGCGCACCAATGTGTTTGTCTTCCCGAGCCTGGAAGCGGGCAATATCGGCTACAAGCTCGCCGAGCGACTCGGTGGTTGCACCGCGCTCGGCCCGGTGATCCAGGGGCTGGCCAAGCCGGTGAACGATCTCTCCCGCGGGTGTTCAGCGGCTGATATCGAGGCTGTGATGGCGATTACCAGCGTGCAGGCGGCCTCTGCCTGAGGCCGTTTGAGTGGCACAAATGTGAAACAGACCGGCCCGATTGGCCGGAAAGTGTCGCCTGAGTCTCGGAAATTCAGCCCTCAAGGGCGTTTTTTTGTGACGGGCTTCACACGAAATCGCGCCTTTGTGGGCCAGATCACGCTCAACTGATGCTTTTGTGAAGCAGTCCGCAAAGTGGCTGTGACGGTATCGATACATTTTCCTCACCAGCAACGAGGAACGTGTCGTGAAACACAAGAACAACAAGAACCGCATCACGCTTTCAACCATCGCCCTTGCAACCGTCGCCGCGTTGGGCCTGTCGGGCCTGAGCCACGCCGCCACGGCCCCCGCCGTCCCTGACATGGCCATCGAGTCCATCGAAATCGCTGTCGAGGACGCGTCCAAGAGCCGCTTTGTTGCACACGCGGCGCTCGTCAGCGGCAACCAACGCCTCTGGCACGATGTCGCGCTCACGCATCTCGTCTACGAAGCCACTCTGCGCAACGACCACCTTCTGATGGCCGACCTTGACGCGCTCGCCAACCAGAGTGAGATCGACCAGGTCGACGGGGCGCTGACCGGCGTGGCCGTCGAGTTCCTGCGCCGCAATGGTTTCACTTTCAACAACCCGCAACGCGATGCCGAGCGCCTGGTTGCCGCGGCCCAGGCCGAGACGCTCGATCAGTTTTTCGCAAGCTCACTCGCTCCGCTTGGCTACACCGCAAATCTGCAACGCGCGCTCGAACGCTACAACCGCGTTGCGGCTGAAGGCGGATGGGACTCGATCCCGCTGACCCTCAAACAGGACAACACCCTCAGTGCGGTCGATGCGACCCACAGCGAGACGCTCTACAACGCGCTGCAGTCTCGCCTGGCGATGTCCGGCGACTGGCGCGGCAGCAGCATCCCCAGCGCCCGCGTTGCCAGTACCAATCTCGAATTCGCGCTCAAGCGGTTTCAGACCCGTCACCAACTCCCGGCGACCGGCGAACTCAATGCCGCCACGCTCTCGGCGATGAACGTGAGTGTCTACCGCCGGATAGCGACGCTGCAGGTCAACCTCGACCGGGCCATGGCCAATCCCGCCTCGACCGACCGCGACGGTGTGACGGTCAACATTCCGTCTTTCAAAGCGGCCTACCAGCGCAACGGCGAGACCGTGTGGGCGAGTGACGTGATCGTTGGTCGCGGTGGCCGTGAAACGCCGCTGGTCGAGAGCGCGATAGACACCGTCGTGATGAACCCGAGCTGGTGGGTGCCACGCCGCATCGCCCGCGATTACATTCTGCCCAAGGTCAAAGCCAAGCCTGGTTACATCCGCTCTCGGGGCTTTCAGGTGCTCGACGGACAGGGTCGCCCGGTGTCCTTGAATTCCGCCAACTGGGACAATGTCGTCAAGACTGCTCAAAACAACCTGCGCTTCCGCCAGCTGCCCGGTGCCAACAACGCACTTGGGGAAGTGAAGTTTCTCTTCCCGAACCGCCACAGTGTGTACCTGCACGACACCAACGCCCGCAACCTCTTTGAGCGTGTGACCCGCGCCTTCTCCTCGGGCTGCGTGCGCCTCGCCAAGCCGATCGAACTCGCCAAGGTGATCCTTGAGCAAGAGGGCTACAGCGCCGACACGGTCACGGCGATCGACGCAGGCAACAAAACACAGCGCATCAACCTCAAGCAGACAGTCCCGGTGCGCACGGTGTATTTCACATCCGATGTCGCGAGCGACGGCAGCGTGCACTTCTACCAGGACATCTACAAGCGCGACGGCACGCTCATCGCCAAGCTCGACAACACACTCGGTTGATCCCGCGCAAGCGCGCGCCCAGCTGATCCGACAAGCCCGCACACTGCGGGCTTTTTTGTGTCGCGTCCTTTCCGATTCGCTCTACACTGGTGGCCCTGCAACAGCGACCGATCTGTCATGGCAAACCACATCAGCGCGTTGACTCTTGTGGTGTCGGATTACGACGATGCCATCGCGTGGTTCACGCAGCGGCTCGGCTTCGCGTTGCTCGAGGACACGGACCTCGGCGGCGGCAAACGCTGGGTCACAGTTGCGCCCCGCGGTGGGGGTGCGGCCTTGTTGCTGGCGAAAGCGGACGGGCCGCTGCAAGAGGCGGCTGTCGGCCAGCAAACCGGTGGCCGCGTGTTCCTGTTTCTCGAGACCGACGACTTCGAGCGAGACCACGCAAGCTTCAAGCGCAATGGGGTAGTTTTTCGCGAGGCGCCCCGCCGCGAGACCTACGGCACAGTTGCGGTGTTCGAAGACCTCTACGGCAACGCCTGGGATCTGATCGAACGCCGGACTCAACCGGCCTCGAGCTGATCGAGCAACGCCGGCAGGTCGGCGACCGTGTCGATGACGTGGTCGGCGCCGGCCTCGATCAGTTCGGCCGCCGCGCGGTTGCGCGCGCTGGCGTAGTCCGCGGGAGAGAGCGCGGCCACGGCCTCGGGTGTGAGGCCGACGGAATTGCCCGACATCGCTACCCCGACCGTCAGACAGCCTGCACTCACGCCCTCGCCGATACCCGGAGCGGTGTCATCGACCTTGATCACATCCGCGACCTTGAC
>CALDHJ010000528.1 GCA_937941555.1 uncultured Granulosicoccaceae bacterium
TGACGATCCCGATCGCTGAGGGGCCGATTGACCTCGACCGCGTGCGCGCGGACTTCGATGTTGCCTACAAACGCCAGTATGGCCACAACAGTCCAGAGAACCGCGTTGAGATGGCGAACATTCGCCTCGCTGCGATTGGCCGCTTGGATCGCCCGGAGAATGCCCCGCCAGCGCCAGAGGCGGCGAAGCCTGATCGCGAGCGCGAGGTGTACTTTGGCGGTCAGTTGATGTCCACGACGGTGCGAGATCGTGCTGCCCTAGCCGAAGACACTGTCTTCGCGGGCCCCGCAATCATTGAAGAGGCAACGACAACCACGTTGTTGCCACCCAATTGGACAGTGCGCTGCTTGACAGGCGGCCACCTCAGCCTGACCCGGGGAGAGCAATCGTGAGCACAGCTGATCCGATCACAACAGAAGTCGTACGAAATTTTGTGATCTCGTGCGCCGAAGACATGAATGCGTCGCTGTGGCGCTCTGCGCATTCGGCCATCATTTACGAGGGCAAAGACAGTGCCGTGGCCCTGATGGACGAGCACGGCAACATGCTCGGCCAGTCAACGGGTGTGCCGCTCTTTATCGGTGCGATAGACGTCTGCGTGCACCACGTCAAAGCGTATTACGGTGACGATATCCACGAAGGCGATATCTTCATCATGAACGACAGCTATATGCAGGGGACACACTTGCATGATGTCACGGCCATCGGCCCCATTTTCCATGATGGCGATTTGGTTGGCTTCGGTGCGGCGCGCGCGCACTGGAACGATATTGGAGCGATTGACCCTGGTTCAACCATGTCGTCGACCAACATTTACCAGGAGGGCCTCCGGCTCGGGCCCACTCGGATCATGTCGCGTGGGGGGCCCATCCGGGAGTGGTACGACCACCTGAAACTGAACACTCGGCTCGAAGGCGCGACAGTTGGCGATCTCGGTGCGCAGATTGCGGCCATTCGAACCGGCGAGCGCCGATTGGGACAGCTGTTGCAGCGCATCGGCGCCGAAACCTACCGCGCGGCTTGTCAGAATATATTTGAGCAAGCGCGGCAGCTCGATCGCGAAGCTATCGCCGCCATCGCTGACGGCACCTGGCAACGCGAGGGCTACCTCGACAACGACGGCGTTGGCGATGAGCCAGTGAAAGTGGCGTTGACGTTGACGGTCGACGGTGAACGCTTGATTGTCGACCTCGAGGGATCATCCGGCCCGGTCGCAGGGTCGGTCAACTGTGGTGCGAGCCAGACAGAGTCGTTGTTGCGCTTGGCGTACAAAACCATGATTTCGCCTGACCGCGCGATCACCGGCGGCTCCTTTGAGACCATGACGGTAAAATTTCCAGAAGAGTGCCTCTTCAATGCGCAGGAACCCGCTGCGTGCGAGTGGTATTTCACAGGGCTGGGTCTCCTGGCCGATTTGTTTATTTCCTGCCTCTCAGAAGCTATGCCTGAGCGCTCGACGGCGGCGCACTACGGCGACTCGATGGTGGTTGGCTTTTTCTCAGTTGACCCGAAGCGCGGTCAGTGGATCTCGATAGAGCCGACGGCAGGTGGATGGGGTGGTCGCGCCGACAGCGACGGCGAAAGCGCGTTGATCAACCTCGTCAACGGCGGGTTTCGAAACATCCCGGGCGAGGTTATGGAGACCAAGTTCCCGCTGCGTCTCGAGGAATTTTCAATCCGGCCTGATAGTGCCGGACCCGGTTGTCAGCGTGGTGGCTGCGGTGTCGTGCGTCGCTACAAAATTCTCGAGGATTGCTACGGTGCGATCTGGTTTGAACGTTCGAAGACGCCAGCTTGGGGCCTCAACGGCGGTGGCGCAGGTGCCGGGCCAGAGGTCACGCTCACGCACGCGGATGGCAGGGTCGAGAACCCGTTGAAAATGCGGGCGAGTCCGATCGCAGCGGGGTCGGTTGTGGAGACCAAGACCGGTGGCGGTGGGGGCAACGGCGATCCGATGCATCGCGACGTCGATGCGGTGGCCAAAGATGTGCGCTGTGGCCTGGTCAGTGTTGAATCGGCCAAGCAGGACTATGGCGTCGCGTTGCACTCGGACTTGAGTGTCGATGCTGAGAACACCGTGTCGCGATGAGCGTTGACGCGTGTCTTGCGGTACGCGACGGGACAGTCAAGTTTGGTGAAAACACCGTGCTCAAGGCTGTCAACCTCGACATTCGGCACGGTGAAATCCACGGATTGATCGGTGAAAACGGCGCCGGCAAGTCCACGCTCGGTAAAGTCTTTGGCGGTTACTACCCGCTGACATCGGGAGCTGTCACGGCTTTTGGGGAACAAAAAACCGATTGGGATACGCCCACGGCGCTCCAGTACGGCGTGGCGATCATGCACCAAGAATTGCAACTCGTGCCCTCGCTGACTGTGGCGCAGAATGTGTACTTGGGGGCGGAGGACAGCGCGTTTGGGCTCCTCAAAAAAAATGAGAGGTCCCGCCTTGAGGAGATGATGGCGCAGTGCGGGCTGGTGCTCGACCCTGACGCACGCACTGAGAGCTTGACCATCGCAGAGCAGCAGAAGATCGAGATCTTGCGTTCGCTCGCGCGCGACGCACGTGTGATTGTCATGGATGAACCGACCTCGTCTTTATCCAAAGGCGAGGTGGATCGCTTGCACGCGATCATGCGGCGCCTGCGTGACGAGGGCCGCACCATCATTTATGTCACGCATTTCCTACAAGACATTCTCGATGTGAGCGATCGCGTCACGGTCATGCGAAATGGCGAAATTGTCAGCACGGCCGATACGTCGGAGCAGACCAAAGAGACTCTGGTCGAAGCGATGCTTGGCGATGGCAAATCGCAAACACCCTTCCCACCGAAAGTGCGGTCCACCGCAACCCGAGTTGCCCTGTCTGTTCGTGACCTGCGTGCAGCGAACGGCATTCAGCTGGACTCGCTCGAGATCCGCGAAGGCGAGATTGTCGGTTTTGCCGGCCTCGTCGGCTCTGGTCGAACCGAGATGGCGAGAGCCATCGTTGGCGCGGACCCAGCTTCAGGGACGGTCGCCGTTGACGGTGATCCGCTCGCTACGCGTTCGATTCGCGGCGCGATTGACCGCAAACTGGTGATGGTGCCGGAAGATCGTCGCAAGCAGGGCCTCGTCATGTCCTTGGTGGCCAGCGCGAATATCGCCTTGCCGCACATGGGGCAGTATGCCAAGCAGGGCTTGCTGAATCGCACCAAAGAACGGGCTGTCGCGCAGGGATTGATTGATGAATTCGCTGTTCGCCCGAATGATGTGGGCGGCGATGTGAGCAACTACTCGGGTGGCAATCAGCAGAAAGTGCTGCTTGGCAAATGGCTCGCTGAGGACCCCCGGGTTGTCATATTCGATGAGCCTACCCGTGGTGTGGACGTTGGCGCGCGCGAGACCATTCACAACGCAATTGCCGAACTCGCTGCACGTGGTGTCGCGGTTCTTCTTATTTCAAGCGAGATAGATGAAGTGCTGGGCCTGGCCCACCGCGTGTTATTGGTTGATAGGGGGCGGATCGTTGGCGAAGTAGACGCTGATGACACTGATCAGGCTGCCGTGCT
>CALDHJ010000529.1 GCA_937941555.1 uncultured Granulosicoccaceae bacterium
GTCTGTGTGTGGTGCAGTGTCAGACGCTGGGTGCTGCGATGGCGAGGGCCGCGCAATACTGCGACGTGGCGATCGGCTATCGAATCAAACCGGTTGTGTCACGCCGGGGACTGACAGCCCGGGTCGGGATGGAATCCACACAACACGCGAAGCCCACCGCCGAGAGCGACTCCTCGCCGACGCAACATGCACTGACTCTGCTGATCTGGCTCAATTTCATCAGCTGGTTGGTTGGCCATCCGCTGCCGGTTGAGCGAGTCTTGATGCAGTCTCGGTCCCGGAATACCGATTCTGATCGTGGTTTCTTTGATTGCGACGTGCGCTACGGCGCGCCTTGCAGCGCGCTCGAGTTTCCGACCGACGTACTCGAATGGCCAGTCAAACGCACCGAAGCCGATGTCGAGCGGTTTCTCGATGATGCACTCGCCATCCTGATCAGCCCGCGGCGCGCCTCGACGTCCTGGACCAGCCGGGTGCTCGTGGCGTTTGCCGACGCCGGACAGGGCAAGCTGCCAGCGAGTACGGCCCTGGCACGCCAGCTCAATGTCTCGCAAGCCACGTTGAGGCGACGTCTGGCTGATGAATCGACGAGCGTGCAACAACTCAAGGATCAACACCGATGCAACCTGGCGATGCGCTATCTCGCCAGCACACGGTTGACACTCAAAGACGTCGGTGCACGCTGCGGCTTTGACAATCCCGCTGACTTCAACCGGGCGTTTCGCCGTTGGAGTGGCCAGTCGCCGGGCCGGTTTCGCCAATCGTTAACCGAGATTTAGTGAATATTTCGCCTGTTGTAGTGCCATGTGACACTTCGACCCGGCGATGAGCGCTTTTGCCAACGATACGGTGCTTTTCGCTATTGCAGAGCCCGGCTTCGCTGCCGATCCTATTGAGACAACTTCCTCTTACCTGAGTGACGACCATGCCCGGTTACCGCGTACCGCTAGATGACATTCGATTTGTGCTCGACGATGTGCTCGACATCCAGACGCACTACAGCCGATTCGAGGCGGGCAGCGCGGCTGATTCCGATACCGTCGCCGCGATTCTCGAAGAGGGGGCGAAGTTCGTCGAACGCGAACTGGTCCCTATCAACCAGACCGGTGATGCCGAGGGTTGTGAATGGCGGCAGGGCGGTGAGGTGATCACGCCAGCTGGATTCAAGGAAGCCTATACGCAGTACGTCGAGAGTGGGTGGCCTTCCCTGTCGCACCCGGAGGAGTGGGGCGGTCAGGGCCTGCCGTCATCGCTGGGTATGACGTTGTCGGAGATGTCGGGCACGGCAAACTGGGCCTGGAGCATGTACCCCGGTTTGTCGCACGGCGCCACGCACACCATCGAGACACACGGCAGCGACGAGCAGAAAACAACTTACCTCAACAAGCTCGTGTCCGGTGAGTGGACCGGCACCATGTGCCTCACCGAACCCCATTGCGGCACTGATCTCGGGCTGCTGCGCACTCGGGCGGAGCCCGCGGAAGATGGCAGCTACACGCTCACCGGCAACAAGATCTTCATCTCTGCCGGTGAACACGACATGGCCGAGAATATCGTCCACATCGTGTTGGCTCGGCTGCCGGACGCACCTGAGGGCGTGAAAGGCATTTCATTGTTCATTGTGCCGAAATTCATGCCTGACGCCAACGGTGGTGTTGGCGAGCGCAACGGCGTGACCTGCGGTTCCATCGAACACAAGATGGGCATTCACGGAAACGCCACCGCCGCGCTCAATTTCGACGGCGCTGTCGGTTACTTGATCGGCCCTGCAAACGAAGGCCTGAAATGCATGTTCACCTTCATGAATTTTGCACGAATCGGCACGGCCCTGCAGGGGGTTGCGCACGCTGAGTGGGCCTTTCAGAACGCACTTGAGTACGCCCGCGAGCGTTTGCAGATGCGCTCGTTGACCGGCACCAAAGCCCCCGACAAAGCTGCCGACCCGATCATCGTGCACCCGGACGTGCGTCGGATGCTGCTCACGCAGAAAGCCATCGCAGAGGGCGGTCGAGCCTTTATCTACTTCCTGGCCATTCAGGCTGATCTGGTCGAGCACGCAACGGACGAAGCCGTTCGCGAAGAAGCGGATCAGGTGTTGGGTTTCCTGACGCCGATCGCCAAGGCCTTTCTGACCGAGGCCGGTTTTGAAGCGGCCAATCACGGTGTGCAGGTGTTTGGCGGGCACGGCTACGTGCGCGAGTGGGGCATGGAGCAGAACGTTCGCGACGCGCGAATCGCCATGCTCTACGAGGGCACAACCGGCATCCAGGCACTCGATCTGCTCGGTCGCAAGATCCTGCTCGACAAGGGCGTGTCATTCAAAGCCTTTCGCAAGACCGTGGCGGCGTTCTGCCGCGAGCACCGCGGGGTGAAAGCCGCGGCACCGTTCCTGCGCACACTGCGGTGGATGATGCTGGAGTGGGCGTACCTCACGTTCCGCGTCGGTTTGAGTGCGCGCAAGAACAAGGACGCCGTGGGCGCGGCGTCGGTCGAGTACCTGATGTACAGCGGTTACCTGACGCTGGCGTTCTTCTGGGCACAATCTGCTGTTGCTGCAGCACGCAAGCTGGAAGCGGGCGAGGGCGATGCGGATTTTCTGAATGCCAAGCTCGACACCGCGGCCTTCTACTTCGACCGTGTGCTGCCGCGCACGCGCGGTCTCAAGGCCGCCGTATTGAATGGGCCGGACACGCTTATGGCCATGACCGCCGACCATTTCGGTCGTTGAGAGTTCCGTCAAATCGCCACAACCGATCTGCGACACGGATCGGTTGTGTCAGGCGATGGGTTGTGAACGGAATCGAGCCGTCGTGACAACAAGCTCGGGCAGTTGCGGTGCTAGAATACGGGTATTCCCTGTACCGTTCGGAGCCGATCATGGCAGCCCAGGAAATCATTGATCACATTGTCCACTGGCTTGATGACTACGTAGAAAAGAGCGGTCTGGACGGGTTTGTTGTCGGCGTATCCGGCGGCATCGATTCCGCCCTGACCTCCACCTTGTGCGCGCGCACCGGCAAACCGGTCACGGCCGTGACCATGCCGATCTACCAGGCGCCCAACCAGCTGTCGCTGGCCGACCAGCATCTCGCCTGGCTCGACACCCACTTCGATAACGTCAGTACCCGCACGATCGAACTCACGCCGGTCTTCGAATCGATCGAAGCGCACTTTCCGAAAGACACCCAGGATGCGCTCACCCTGGCCAACACGCGTTCTCGCTTGCGCATGATGGCGCTCTACGCGTGCGCAGGCAGCAGCAAACGCCTGGTCGCGGGCACCGGCAATAAGGTCGAAGACTTCGGCGTCGGTTTTTACACGAAATACGGCGACGGTGGCGTTGACCTGTCACCGATCGCCGACCTCATGAAAAGCGAGGTGTATTCCCTTGCCAATGCGCTCGGTGTGATCGAAGGCATTCAGAATGCCGCGCCGACAGACGGCCTCTTTGACGATGGCCGCACGGACGAAGGCCAGTTGGGCGCGAGCTACGACGAACTTGAATGGGCAATGGTGTTCAATGGCGATGAATCGACCGTCAGTGATCGCCAACGCGAGGTGCTCGCCACCTACCGGCGTTTTCATAACGCCAATCGACACAAGATGCTGCCCATCCCGGTGTGCGAGATCCCCGACGCCCTGCGCGGATAAAACGGCACCTGCCACCTGAGGAGAGTGCGTTGTGATCAGTTTCGAATTGAATGGTGAGCCGGTCTCGATCGATGTCGAGGCTGAGATGCCATTACTCTGGGTGATCCGGGAAGAGATCGGTTTGCGTGGCACCAAGTTCGGGTGCGGTATGGGGCTTTGTGGCGCCTGCACGGTCCACTTGAACGGGCAACCGGTCCGGTCATGCTCGTTGCCGGTCAGCGCAGCGGACAATCAACAGGTCTCGACCGTCGAATCGCTGGGTGATGAGGACAACCCGCATCCCGTGCAGCGCGCGTGGATCGAGCAGCAGGTGCCGCAGTGCGGCTACTGTCAGTCCGGGATGCAGATGGCGGCGGTTGCGCTGCTTGAAAGCAACCCGTCACCCACCAATGCCGAGATTGACAACTCGATCAGCAATATCTGCCGCTGTGGCACCTATGACCGTATCCGGGCGGCGATTCGCCAGGCATCCGAGGAGATCGGCTGATGGGCTTCACACGACGCGCATTCCTGATTACCGGCGCAACCGTTGGCGGCGGGCTCGCCATCGCAGCCGGCGGCCTCGGTGCCCATATCGCACTGCACGATCGGCTCGATCACCAGCGCGGTGCGGCGTCCGGCGACGGCTCGCTCGTCAACCTGTGGCTGCGCATCGCGCCCGATGACACGGTCACGGTCCTCGTGCCGCACACCGACATGGGTCAGGGCAGCCAGACGGGGCTGGCCCAGATAGTCGCCGACGAACTGGACGCCCGCTGGAACCAGATTCGCATCGAACTCGCGCCGCCTGAAACCGCCTTTGCCAACGGCAAGCCGTTTGAGGGTTTTGTCGGCGAGATGATGCCGATACCCGGCTGGGCGGATGCGTTTGCCGAGAAAGCGTTTTTTCGCGTCGCCGATCTGATGAACATGCAGATGACAGGCGGCAGCACTGCCGTGCGTTTTACCGGCTGGGACAGCATGCGACAGGCGGCTGCGGTCGCGCGTGGCATGCTGATGCGGGCTGCCGCGGATTCGCTTGATGTCCCGCTCACCTCATTACGCTGTCAGGAAGGGGTGGTTGAGCACGCCGAGAGTGGTCGGACACTCACCTACGGGGCCCTTGCGGCAAGTGCATCGCTGCTCAAGCCCGAAGCGGTGCCGACGCGTGAGCCTGAAAACTTCCGTCTGATCGGCACGTCGCTGCCACGCGAGGACATACCGCGAAAGGTCTTCGCAACGGAACGCTACGGCATCGACGCGGATGTGCCGGAGATGCAATATGCAGCCGTGCGCCATGCCGGTGTGTTCGGTGCGCGCGTAAGCCGCATCAACAACGAGCGCGAAATTCGGGCGCGGCGTGGTGTGCTCGACGTGCGGTTGATCGAGCAGGGCGTGGCGGTGGTTGCCGACAACCCCTGGCGAGCGGAGCAGGCCGTTCGCGCGATCGACTTTTCAGTGCAGCAACACCCCAACAGTGCGCTTTCGTCGGCTTCGCTCGAACAGGCGCAGCGCGACGCACTGGCCGGCGAACTGAGTGAGGGTGTGTCGGTTGGTGACGTCGTCACCGCCTTTGCCGACGCGAGCCAGACTGTCAGTGCCGAGTATTTCGTGCCCTATCTCGCGCACGCCACGCTCGAACCGATGAACGCCACCGTTTGGCGTGAGGACGGCAAGCTGCACGTGGTCTGTGGCGTACAGAACCCGTTGCTGGCCCGCGCCCATGCGGCCCAGGTCGCCGGACTCGAACTCGACGATGTGGTGCTCGAGGCGCGTCCCATGGGGGGCGGGTTCGGACGGCGGGTCGCCTTCAGCATGACGGGCGACGTCCCGCTGAACTGGTTGACCGACGCGGTGCAGATCGCGATGACGCAAGACAAACCGGTCAAGACGGTGTGGTCACGCGAAGAAGACACGCGTAACGACGTCTACCGCCCGATGGTGCTGGCGCAGTTCGAGGCGGGTCTCGACAACACCGGCGCGCTGGTCGCCTGGCGCAGTGCGAGTTTCCTGACTGAGGCCGATGTGCGCGCGGTGCAACCGGCCTATGCCATACCAAATGTCGAAGTCTCCTTTGCCGGTGAACACCAGCCGGTGCCGACCGGCTTCTG
>CALDHJ010000530.1 GCA_937941555.1 uncultured Granulosicoccaceae bacterium
AGAGCGCCACCGCCGTGAACATTTCCCGCAGACGCGCGCGGGCGATGTAGTGCAGGAGCGGGTTCACCACGTAGCGCCCGCTCAATACGACGGCTGCGATGGCAGCAAGCGTGATGGCGGTCTGCAACCAGGGCGAGAGTCCCGCGAGCAAACTGGCACTGCCGTGTCCGTCGTCGTGACCGCCGTGCGACGCGAACTCGGGGATCGCCAGCAAGGGCATAAGTGCGAGGATCGGGATCACGGCGATGTCCTGAAACAGCAACACCGAGAAACTCGACTGCCCGCCAGGCGAACGCATCAGACCCTTTTCGTTCAGCGTCTGGACCACGATTGCGGTGGACGAGAGCGCGAGGATCAGGCCGATCGCCAGCGCGATCTGCCACGGTTGACCGAACCACAAGGCACAGGCTGCCACCAGGGCTGTAGTGCCGACGACCTGCAGGCCGCCGAGGCCGAGCAGCTTGGTGCGCATCTCCCAGAGCACACGCGGCTCAAGCTCGAGGCCAACCAGAAAGAGCATCATCACCACGCCGAATTCGGCGAAGTGCTGAATGTCGGTGACGTCCCCACCCACCAGCCCAAAGACCGGGCCGATCAGCACACCGGCAATCAGGTAGCCCAGCACCGACCCGAGACCACAACGCTTGGCGATCGGCACGCAGATGAGCGCCGCCCCGAGGAAAAGACACGCCTGACCCAGCAACCCACCCATCTACGCGCCCTCCTCGATCAACAGCCGCCCGTCCGGGTTCAGACAATCCGCGGCCAACACGGCATCTGGGAAGGGTTCGGGGTCTGTGAGCCGCGCCAGCAACGAGCGCCAGTTGGCCGTGTGTGCGGCAAAGGTCTGCTCGGTTGCCGCTCGCTGGGCACCGAACAACGCAAAGGGCGGCAGATAGGTCATTTGACACAACACCGCGGTGCGCTCGAGTGGCCGCAGCAACTCGCGCAAGCTGTGCCCGTGTACGCCATCTGCCGAATAGGCCGACTCCTGTGCGCCGGTCGTGACCGCACAGAGCAGCCGTTTGCCGGCGAGCGCATCGCCCCCTACGCCGTAGGCAAAGCCGTATTCCAGCACCAGGTCGATCCACTGCTTCATCAGCGGCGGCGTTGAGTACCAATAGACCGGAAACTGGAGGACAACGGTGTGGTGGTCGCGCAGCCGTTGCTGCGCGAGGTCGACGTCGATGTCATAGCGCGGGTTCTCGCCGTAGAGGTCCACGCGCGTGACGTCCAGATCGGCGGCAGCGGCAAAGAGCGATGTGTTGCACACCGAGAGGTCGGGCCTCGGGTGGGCAAAGAGCAGGAGAACATCGGACGACATGGGGCACAAATCCGGGCAAGGGCGGCAACACGGATCAGCCTATCAGCACTCGGCACCAGACCCAATGGCGCAGCGCCCATCGCGTTCGGCGCGGCTCTGCGGGTACCATAGGCGATTCCCAACACCTGCAGTCGGCCCATGGAATCCACCGTTGTCATCTCCGAACTGATCACGGCCCTCGGCGAGAGCCACGTGCTACACGGTGACACCGACCGCGCCCGCTACGAGACCGATCAGACCCTCGTCTACCACGGTCGGACACTGGCTGTGGTGCGCCCGGCCAGCACAGAGGAAGTCTCCGCGGTCATGGCCATCGCCCACCGCCACGGCGTGCCGGTGGTCCCGGTCGGCGGCAACACCGGTCTCGCCGGTGGCACCTGGATGGGTGACAGCGGAGACAGACTTGGTTTATCGCTCGAACGTCTGAACCGCATCCGCGACATCAAGCCCGACGCCCGAGTCGCGATCATCGAAGCCGGGGTGGTGCTGCAGACACTGCACGAAGCCGTCGCCGAGCACGACCTCGTGTTTCCGCTGCTCTTCGGCGCGCGCGGCAGCTGCACCCTTGGCGGCAACCTCTCGACCAACGCCGGCGGCTCGAACGTGGTGCGCTACGGCAACACGCGCGCGCTGTGTCTGGGCCTGGAAGTAGTGCTTGCCGACGGCCGCGTGCTCGACATCCTGACCGAACTGCACAAAGACAACACCGGCTACGCGCTCAAAGACCTCTTCATTGGCGCCGAAGGCACACTCGGTGTTATCACCGCCGCCTGCGTCAAGCTCTTCCCGAAACCCTCCGAGTACCACACGGCGTTTCTCGGCTTCGACAACCTCGGCGATGCGCTCAGCATGCTCAACCGCCTGCAACGCGTCACAAGTGGCGCGGTCGAGGCCTTCGAATACATGTCACCGAACTACTTCGGTGCGCTCGCCACGGTCAAGCCCGAACTCAACCAGCCATTCGACTCCCCCGCGAAAGTGAACGTGCTGCTCGAGGTCGCCGAAGGCGCAACCGACGGCAACACCGCGCCGCGGCTCGCCGCGGTGTTCGAGGAGACGCTCGGCGAGGCACTCGAATCAGGCGCGCTGGTCGATGCGGTGATCGCGCAGAACGAAGGCCAGCGCGCCAACATGTGGGCCATCCGCGAAGCGGCCTATGAAGTCTCGCAACACCGCCGCCCCTACCTCAACTGCGACATCTGCCTGCCGCTCGACAGCGTGGCGAACTACCTCGACGACATGGAGCGCGCGCTGCCGACCATCGCACCGGGCGCCGAAGCCGAAACCGTCAGCCACCTCGGCGACGGCAACCTGCACTTCGTCGTCTGGCTCGACCAGACCGAGAACCCCGACGACCCCGAACTGAAAGACCGCCTGATGCAGGCAGTCGAAAAGCGCGTGAGCGAATACGGCGGCAGCTTCAGCGCCGAACACGGCATCGGCGTCTCCAAGCTGCCGTCGATGCGCCGATTGAAAAACCCCGTGGCGCTCGATGTGATGGCGAGCGTCAAAGCCGCACTCGACCCGAACAACCTCATGAATCCGGGGAAGGTGCTGCCCTCCTAGAGCGCGGCACTTCGGTCGTAACCCGGCACTGGCGAAGCGTTCCGACAACGTGCCCGCGTTCGCTCGAACCGAGCGAAGCGCCCGTATGGCCACCTGGAAAAACGGCGCCACCGCATCCCGAAGGTGCACGCGCGCACGACTATACTTTGGGCCTGTGCGCTTGCACCCCGCCGCTCCGATCTCTCTGCCGACCCGTCATGAACCGTCCGGACCTGTCAATCAGCGTTGTGGTGCCTGTGCTCGATGACGCGACCCGTCTGGACGCGCTGTTGCCGCAGTTGCTGTCACTCGACACTGAGCTCGACATCATCGTGGTGGACGGTGGCAGCCGGGACAACACCGCGCAGGTGGCGTCAACCTACCCGGTCACGCTGCTCCACACACACGCGGGTCGGGGCAACCAGCTCGCGGTCGGGCGCGACGCGGCAACCGGTGAGGTGCTGTGGTTTGTCCATGTCGACAGCGTGCTCGACCCCGACAGCCTCGCGCACATCCGCGATGCGATTCACGGCGGTGCGCGGTTCGGCTGTTTCTCGATCAGCTTCCACGACGCCACCTCTACCAGCATGCGGGTCATTGCGTATCTCTCCAACCTCCGGGCGCGCTGGTTTGGCTGGCTCTACGGCGACCAGGGCGTGTTCTGCGAGGCCGCGTTCTACGACGAGATCGGCGGTTTTTCCCGGCAATTGCCGTTGATGGAAGACCTCGCCTTTTCCCGAAAGGCCCGTCAACACACCCGTCCTCGAGTGCTCGAGGCGCGCATCGGCAGTTCGGCCCGGCGCTTCACGACCGGAGGCGCCTGGCGAACTTTCTGGAAAATGCAGTGCCTCAAGTTCGCCTACTTGTTCGGGGTGTCGGCTGACACCCTGCGGAAACACTATTGATGAAAGCTGTTGTCCTCATGTCGCGCATTCCGGTGCCCGGCCACACCAAGACACGTCTGATCGGCGCCTTGACGCCCGAACAGGCGGCGACGGTCCACCGCGCTTTCCTCAAGGACATCGGCAGCCAACTGACCGAATGCGGCGAGGACACGACGCCCTTTCTGTATCTCGGCAATGAGGGACCTGCAGGCCTGGCACTCGACGTTCTGCCAGACGGTGTGGAGGTCATCCACCAACTCAGCACGGCACTTGGCGAGCGTATGCAGCACCTGTTCGAGCAACTGTTCGCGCGGGGCTTCGAGTCGGTTGTGCTCTTCGGCGCCGATGTCCCGGAGATTCAGGCATCCGACCTGCGTCTGGCGCAAGCGGCCCTGGTGCAATCCGACATCGTGTTCGGGCCGACACTCGACGGCGGCTTCTACCTCATTGGCATGAACCGCCTGCACGACGCCGTCTTCAGCCCTGACATCGCCTGGGGCACCTCAGCCGTCTACCGTCAGAGCGTCGAGCAGATCGGCCAACAGATCCGCGTGGCCGAGGTGCGCCAGCTGCGCGACATGGACGACATCGACGACCTGCTCGCCCTGCACAACACGCCCGGCGCGGCTGATGCCTGCCCCGAGAGCGCCGCTGTCGTGCAACGCCTGCTGGAGCGAAAACAATGGACGGCCTGATCGCATCCCTTCATCGCTACCTCGAGGAATCAGACCTGCTGCAACAGGTCCCGATCGCGGGCAAGCCACGGCTATCGTACCTCGCCCAGGGCGAATACAACCGTAACTTCATCCTTGAAGACG
>CALDHJ010000531.1 GCA_937941555.1 uncultured Granulosicoccaceae bacterium
ACATCGATGTCTTCCTCGAACACGGTTTTCCACATCGCCGTGTTCGCCTGTCGCAGATCCGCGTAGTCATCGCCAGTGCTGGCAGCCGATGGATAGAAGATCTCGATGTGCTCACGCGTGCTGCCAGTCTCGAGCGGTTCGAGCACAATGGCAAAGGTGTGGTCGCGGTGCACACCGAGCAGCACGTTCGGATACACCGTGATGTATTCGGCACCGGCGTCCCATTTGTCAGACAGATCCGGAAAGTCGGAAAACCGACGCCCGTCGTCGCTGAGCGTGGGGCGGTACACCATGGTGCCCTGTCCCGAATAGTGATTCTCCGCGAGGATGTTGTAGTGGTCCTCGAGGCGCGAATAGGTGTTCAGCGCAGGATGGACCCACGGCAAGTGGTAGCTCTCGCAATAGTTCTCCACCGCGAGCTTCCAGTTGGTTTTCACGTCGAGCGTGAAGCTCGAGTCAGCGCCTGAGTGGTAAAGCGGGTGATCGAATTCCTGCCAGCGTGAGTGCAGATCTCCGCAGTAGTCTCTAAAGTCGGGAGCATCGCCCGACATATTGACAAACACGACCCCGAACCAGACTTCGGCTCGAAATTCGATCAGACCGGTCTGTGCCGGGTCGATGGCGTCGTGTGCGTTGTGGCCAGGCCCGCCCACGTGCGGTGTGCCTTTTAGAGAACCGTCGAGTCCGTAACACCAGGAATGGTAGGGGCAGCGAATCACGCCTTTGAGGTGCGTTGGCGCGTCGACCAGGATCATGCCCCGGTGACGGCAGGTGTTCTGGTAGACCCGCACACTGTCATCGCGATCGCGCACCAACAGCAGCGGCACACCGAGAAATGTCAGCGGCTTGGCATCCCCGGCATTGGGTACATCCTTGGCAAAGCCCACCCCAGCCCAACCGGCTGAGAACACCCGATCGCGCTCTGATTCGAACAGACTCGGGTCGGTGTAGCACGCGTTCGGCAAGCCCCGGGCGTGCTCGATATCGCGGGAAGCCATTTCAATTTCAGCGGACAGGGCTGCAAGCATTGCGATCTCCAGGTCAGTCGGCCACCCATGGCGGCTCGGCACAGCGCGGATCGGCGAAGCGATCCCCGACACTTCCGGCGAGCACGGCCCGTGCCCGCTTGGCGCGGAGTGTGCGCCTGCATTCCGGCATCCCCTTGTCTGATTTTGCCACCCTTTATGATGACAGCGACACGCACTGAACCGCGGAACTCCCCGGCCCGGTTCGGGTCTTGCACAGCGTGTGTCCCAGCACAGACCAATTTGCCTACCGTGATTCGGCTTCTGTTTGTTCTTGTATTGTCCAGCGCCCTGCTGATTCAGCCGTCACCGCTGCGCGCGTCAGACGCCGCCAGCTCGACCTTCTATCCGCGCACCCTGCAAAGTGAAAACGGCAGCACCACCACACTCACGCCCGAGCAAGAACCGGTAACAGTCCACCATCGCCGGTCCTGGACACTGTCGTATGACGGAGACGCGAGCAGCAGGGTTGCGCAGGTGCGCCTGCGTCTGCCGCGGCAGGGCATCGACATCAGCCCCACAGCAGAACGCCAGGCGGACGCTTGGCTGCTGCGTGACCTGCCGCTCGATCGTGTTGGTGTGTGGCTGCTCGACGTGCAATTCGAGGGCGACACGGGGATTGATCGCATCCGTTTCAAGCTTGCGGTCGACGAGCAGCCATTCGTCGTGTCAACCCGACCCAACGCCGGACAGGTCGCGCTGATCAAGGCGATGGCCCTGCCGCTGACAGAACCCGCACCACTCGATCCTGCGACCCGACATCGCGCCAAGCTCGGTCAGGCGCTGTTTTTCGATCCGCGCTTGAGTGCCTCCGCGCGCGAGTCGTGCGCAAGCTGCCACGTGCCGAGCCTCGCCTTCACGGACGGCAAGGCCCGCTCTCGCGTCGGCAGCCGCAATGCACCGAGCCTGATCGGCATCTCGGGCAATCGTTGGTTCAACCGCGATGGCAGCAAGGACAGCCTCTGGTCGCAGGCGCTCGGCCCGATCGAACACCCGGATGAACTCGGCCTCGACCGCGTGAGCCTGCTCCAGCGCATCTCACAGGTGGCGGCGTACCACGCCGACTACCAAACCGCCTTTGGCGAAGCACTCGACACCGATTGGCTGGCGGCGCTGCCAGCCGCGAGCCCGCTTGGCAACGCCAGCGAGCGCGGCGCATGGCACGCGCTCAAGCCAGCGCAACAACAGGCCATCGACCACCACTTCGCCAACGTCGGGAAACTGCTGGCGACCTACCAGGCCCAACTGATCGATCGGCCCTCTGCGTTCGATCGCCATGCCCACGCGCTCGACGCGGAATCAACACCCAACACGCAGCACCTGTCTGCTGACGCGCAACGCGGTCTGATGCTGTTCATCGGCTCACGCACACAATGCCTCGACTGCCACGCGGGCACACGCATGAGCAACGGACAGTTTCACAACATCGGCACCGCGTCCCCGCTCGCGGAGAATCCCGACAGCGGGCGCCGCAGCGGGATAGCCAAGGTGCTCGACGACCCGTTCAATTGTTCGGCCGACGCACACAGCGCCGCCTCGGACTGCGAACACTTGGGCTCGGTCTGGCGCGTGGAAGTACCGTACTTGCTCAACGGTGCGTTTCTGACCCCGGGCTTGCGCAACGTCGCGCAAACCGGGCCGTGGTTTCACGATGGCAGTGCCACCACGCTCGAGGCGGTCATGGAACACTACCGATCGCCGCCAGCGAGCGTGAGTGGGCGCACCGAACACGAGCTCTCCCCTCTCGCCCTCTCCGACGAGGAGTTGAGCCAGATCGTGGCGTTTCTCGAGAGTCTCGACGCCGACCCGATCGACGAACACTGGATCACGCCACCCGCCTTGGCCCGCTGAGCGCCCATCAGCCGTCGAGCGTGCCGCTGCCGTGCGTGATCTCGGACCAGCCACAGTTGAAACGGATGACCGCGAAATCGGCCGGTTCGAAGGGTCGAATCGGCCCGTTGATCAACGCTTGGGCCAAGTCCGACACACCAGGGTTGTGTAGCACGAAGGCCACAACCGACAGCGCCTCGTCTACCCGCAACAACCGTTCGTACAGCACCATCGACGGCACTTCGTAGAGCGCGTCGTCGGCTTCGAACTGCGCGTCGGTCATGTCCGCCGCGCGCAAGAGTGCGCGGGCCGTTTCAGTCGTGCGCACCGCGGCGCTGGCGATGACCTTGTCGGGCGACACACGCTTCGCGATGGCGGGCGCGACGACTGACAACTGTTGACGTCCCCGTTCACTCAGCGTGCGGACGAAATCGTTTCCACCCATACGCCCCGGTTCAGCGTGCGCGTGGCGCAAGAGCACCAGTTGGCGTGTCATGCGCTCTCCCCCGGACCAAGCCATTGCTCACGCAGTGCACGGGCCTCGTCGCGCAGTGCTGCCGCTTCCTCGAACTCGAGGTTGCGGGCTTTCTCGTGCATGCGGGTCTCGAGCTTCTCGATCTCGGCCACAGCTTGTGAAGGGGTGAGACGGGTTTGCGTTTTCGGCCGCTTGCGGCCACCGCGACCGCCGCGCACGATGCCGCCGAGCTCCATGATATCGGTCACGCGCTTGCGGATGGTCGAGGGGTCAATGCCGTGTTCGGTGTTGTGTGCGCGTTGTTTCTCCCGGCGCCGCTCGGTTTCGGCCATAGCCGTCTTCATCGCACCGGTGATCCTGTCGGCGTAGAGAATCGCACGCCCCTCGACGTTGCGCGCGGCACGGCCAATCGTCTGGATCAGTGAACGCTCGGAGCGCAAGAAGCCCTCCTTGTCGGCGTCGAGGATGGCCACCAGTGACACCTCAGGCATATCGAGACCCTCACGAAGCAGGTTGATGCCGACCAACACATCGAACTCACCAAGGCGCAGATCGCGGATGATCTCGACACGCTCAACGGTATCGATGTCGGAGTGCAGGTAACGCACCTTCACTCCGTGTTCGGCAAGGTAGTCGGTGAGGTCTTCTGACATGCGCTTGGTCAGGGTGGTCACCAACACACGGCTGTCGGTTGCGACCACCTTGCCGATCTCGCTCAGGAGATCGTCCACCTGGGTCGACACGGGCCGCACCTCGACTTCCGGGTCGAGCAGACCGGTCGGCCGCACCACCTGCTCGGCTACCTGATCGCTTCGACGTGCCTCGTAGTCGCTCGGGGTTGCCGACACGAACACGGTCTGCGGCATCATTGCCTCGAATTCGTCAAACCGCAGCGGGCGGTTGTCGAGCGCGGACGGCAGTCGGAAGCCGTAATTGACCAGATTCTCCTTGCGCGAACGGTCACCTTTGTACATTGCACCGAGCTGCGGCACGGTGACATGGCTCTCGTCGATGAAGAGCAACGCGTCTTGCGGCAGATAGTCGAACAGGCACGGTGGCGGCTCGCCCGCGGCGCGCCCGGACAGGTAGCGGGAGTAGTTCTCGATACCGCTGCAGTAACCCAGCTCGTGGATCATCTCGAGGTCATAGCGCGTGCGCTGCTCCAGTCGCTGCGCCTCGACAAGCTTGTTCTGCTCTCGCAGCACGTCTAGCCGCACATTGAGCTCCTCACGAATTTCCTCAACCGCATCCATCAGGACATCACGCGGCGTGACGTAGTGGGTCTTGGGGTATATCGTCAGGCGCGGCACGGTGCGCAGGATCTCGCCCGTCAACGGGTCGAACCAGCGAAGGGATTCGATCTCGTCGTCAAAGAGTTCCACCCGCACTGCCTCGCCATCGGATTCCGCCGGGTGGATGTCGATGATCTCGCCGCGCACCCGATAGCATCCACGACCCAGCTCCATGTCGTTGCGGGTGTACTGCAGTTCGGCGAGTCGGCGTAGCAACTGGCGCTGGTCGATAATCGAGCCGCGCGCGAGGTGCAACACCATCTTGTGGTACGACTGTGGGTCGCCCAGACCGTAGATCGAGGACACAGTCGCCACGATCACGGCATCGCGGCGCTCGAACAGGGTTTTGGTCGCCGAGAGCCGCATCTGCTCGATGTGCTCGTTGACCGAGGCATCTTTCTCGATGAAGAGGTCCGACGCCGGCACATAGGCCTCGGGCTGGTAGTAATCGTAATAAGAGACGAAATACTCGACCGCGTTGTTCGGAAAGAACTCCTTCATCTCACCGTAGAGCTGCGCCGCGAGCGTCTTGTTCGGCGCGAGAATCATCGCCGGGCGCTGGTGCTCCTGCACGATGTTTGCGATCGTGAAGGTCTTGCCCGAGCCCGTCACCCCGAGCAGGGTCTGGTAGGCGAGCCCGCCATTGATGCCGTCGTTAAGCGTTGCGATCGCCGTGGGCTGGTCACCCGCCGGGGTCATGGTCTGGTTGATCTGAAACGCGCGTTCCACTGGCCACCCTCTCTATGCCTTGACCGCTCTGGAACGGTCAACTATATTGGGCAGCTTAGTTCCCCGATAGCTCAGTTGGTAGAGCAAATGACTGTTAATCATTGGGTCGCAGGTTCGAGTCCTGCTCGGGGAGCCAAATTTTCCAGTACCGCGCCGCACGCTGCCTGAGCCCGAGCGCCCCTCCCCCCTGATACCCAACCGAACGAGCGCATCTCACGCGATCTCCACGCACGCGCCCGTTACGCCGAGGCAACGCGTCGCCCTGCTCTGCCACCCAGCTCGAAAGCCATTCCCGATTCACACCGTCCCCCCAATTCATGGGCGCTGGTGCATGCCAGACAACACGCTCGATATGATCACCCAATTGCCTTCAAAGCCGCCTTCGCCCGGAACCTCAAGCGGTCGGAGCATGACACCTTGCAGGTGCAATGGCGGGAATCTTTCAACCAGCCAGTTAACGGGCACCACATTACGTTTCGAGACCCAGACTACACCGGTCTGGATAGCGGCGGCTACGTTGACTTATACACGGTGGAACGTTCTGGCAGTCTGAGGGATACGTACGGTTACACCGTTCCGGCAGTGCCTCCAGGCGAACCAATGCGGCGCAGTCAGCTGGGGCATCAACCGGACGCAATGGCGAGACATCTTCCCCGACCTCCAGATCGTCGGTGACGGTATTAACGCCAGGATATCGGAAATTCGATTAACCAACACGCTGCCACCAGGCGCTGTTGTTGTCGAATACCTAGACGCCTGCATTTGCTGAAACCAGGCTAGTGCTGAATGGGGTCGAGCCCCAGAAAAAACACCCTGACCCGCCGATGCGTTGCACACTGCAGCGACCGGATCAATTGCCATGCAGCAGGACGACAACACAACTCCTGAGACTGCCTCACAATTCTCGGAAAAACTGCTCTATCCATGCCAGTGTCGCAACAGCTCTGCCTGAGCAATCGACGCCAAACGGTAACAACCGAAAAGCCGACACTACGCGATGCTGTTCAAGCAAAAGAGGCAATTATCAGGGCTGTTTTCGGCGCGACCATGCTCATGCGACTGTGTCGCGGCAGTCCGAATATGACGCGCCGTGCATTTTGACAACCCTCCGCCTCCGAGCTGCCCACTCTCGCTCGCACAAAAAACGCACCGTCGGGTCGACACCGCTTACTGCCGGGCTTGTATTCCACTTTGCAATAAAGGGAATAACGCAAACATATTCCGCCACTCCCAGCGACCGGATACAGTACTAATT
>CALDHJ010000532.1 GCA_937941555.1 uncultured Granulosicoccaceae bacterium
AGAAGGAGGTGCCGAAATCGCCCTGCAGCACCGCCGTGATCCAGTGGAAGTAACGCACAACAGCCGGCTGGTCGAGCCCGAGCTCACGTCGGAACGCCGCCACCGTCTCTTCTGTGGCCGCCTGCCCCAAAACCGCCTCGCCGAAGTCACCCGGCAGAAACTCCAACGCGCTGAAAATCACCACGGAGACCAGAAACAGCGTCAGGAACCCCAGGGCCAAACGCTGGATAATCGTCAGCAAAACGGGGTGCAAATCCACGTACTCCTCAGAAGGTGATGAACCCGCAGCGACAGAGCCCGGCTAGCCGGTGGTCGCGACAGGGTAACCCTAAGCGCATGCCACAGCCTGTGCAACCGTGGCCCGGGTGCGCGGTCGGCCCGGTTTCGATCCGCCAGGCGGGCGGCGGCAAGTTTGCGGACGCGCGCGGCTGGCGGCGGTGCGGCCTTGCCGCGTGCACCGAGCACGCCTGCGCGTCGTCGGACCTGACGGCCCGGCGACACGTCGCCGCAAATTTATTTTCTCGGCCTGACGGCGCGCAATTTGGTTCGCTCCCACCAAAACCGGCGAACTGTGAACGCTGAAAAGCCGAAACAACAAAACAGGTTCCGCTTTCACAATGTGACGCAAGCAGTTGTTGTTAAACGGGATCGAATTGCATTGGAAACAAGGCGTCGACAGCGCGCTCGCACGGCCGTGGTGCAAACGCACTTTTACCGGTTTTTTCAGCAGAAAACGCACAGCACCGGCGAGCGGGCGCAAACCTTGCGAGTGCTTAATGAGGTGAGAAAAATTGGTGTATTCTCTGCCGCTCTCTGCGCTTCCAACGCGTTTGCCAACAACACGATACACCTGACGAAGACGCTCAACCGACATGACGCCGCGCACCCTGACAGCTCTGATCTTCATCTGCCTCGCGACACTCGCGGCACCGGCCAGCGCCACGTCCACCGACCCGTCCCGATCCCGAATCGCCCTCGCCGAAATCACCGATGGCGCGACCCTCGACGGCCTGCTCGCCGAGATGGGCCTGCTGCGCAACCAGCGCGCCAATATCGCCAATGCCCTCGGCCGCAGCATCAGCCCCCGCAAACTGCGCCCGGGTCAATGGCTGGCAGTGCGCTTCGGCGACGACGCCGAGACCTTCGACGCCCTGGTGGTTCACCTCGGCCGCGGTCGACGGGCAGTGGTGACCAAGCAGGACACCGGCTACAGCTCGGACCTCTTCGACCCCGACAACAGCGACATCGAGCGCACGGAACGCTTCAAGATCAAGCGCAGCCTGGCCAAGGACGCACAGGACAGCGGCGTGCCGAACGCGGTCATCGCACAACTCACCAAGGCGCTCGACACCCACGTCGACTTCAGCCGCGACGTCCACGGCGGCGAGACGGTGCGCATCACCTTCAACGAGCACTACACCGGCTCGGGCAAACCCACTCAGTCCGACCTCGTGTTCGCCAAGATCGTGCTCCGCCGCTACTCGATCACGGTCGCGCGCGACGAAGACGGCAACTGGGTCGTCGACCGAGAGACCCCGCTGGGCGGGCTGTTTCGCCGTCCAGTCGATGTCGCCCACATCACCTCGGGCTTCGGCCCGCGCAAGCACCCGGTTCTGGGCGTCTGGCGCCAACACAACGGCATCGACTACGCCGCACCGCACGGCACCCCGGTCTACGCCAGTGCACCGGGCCGCGTGACCTTCGTCGGCCACCAGCGCGGCTACGGCCGGCTGATCGAGATCCGCCACAGCGACGGACTCAGCACACGCTACGCCCACCTCGCGGGCTTCGTTGACGGGCTCGAACGAGACCAGATCGTGGGCGTCGGCGCCCACATCGGTTCGGTCGGCCAGAGCGGCACCGCCACCGGACCGAACCTGCATTTCGAAATCCTGCACAACGGCGTGGCAGTCGACCCGCTCGAAACCTCCATTGCGCTGGTGCCGCCAATCGACCGCGGCAACCAGGTCGCCCGCACTGACTGAGCACGCGCCACGCGCTGAATTCCGCACGCGCGGCTGGGCCCGCGCGGAACACCTCGACGGCCTCGACGCCTGGCTCGCCGCCTTGCGCGAGCGTGCCGACACCCTGATCCACGATCCCGAAAACGCCAAATGGCTGCGCGCCGGTGGCAGCTGGTACGCCGGCGTCAACCTGCTCGACAACGGCCCCGATGGCGCCTGCCCCGGCGGGCCGCCCCTGCCCCAATCCGTGCTCGATTTTGTCGCCGAGTACACCGGATTGCGCCTCGACAACTGGGACGCAGCCCAATTGTCGGTGGTCTACCCCGGCTACCCGCGACCCGACTTCGGCGAATCGGACAGCAGCTACCGCTACCGGCTCAAACGCGACGCCGCGCACGTCGACGGGCTGCACCCGGTCGGCCCCGAGCGGCGACGACACGCCAACGAATACCACGCTTTCGTGCTCGGCCTGCCCTGGCACGACGCGCCGCCGGGCGCCTCCCCGCTCGCGGTCTGGGAATCCTCACACCACCTGATCCGCGACGCGCTCACGAAGCAGCTCGGCTCGCTCGAACCACAGCAGTGGCGCGAGGTCGACCTCACCGAGGCCTACCAGGCCGCGCGCGCCGATGCCTTCCAGCAGTGCGAGCGCATCGAACTCAGCGCCCCGCCCGGCGGCGCCTACCTCGTGCATCGCCTCGCCGTGCACGGCATCGCGCCGTGGCGCGCGGCCGGCGACCCCGAGCTGCGCCGGGCCGTGTGTTATTTCCGCCCGGCCCTGCCGGACC
>CALDHJ010000533.1 GCA_937941555.1 uncultured Granulosicoccaceae bacterium
TACAGCTCCTGCAGACCTGCCATGGCGCTACACGCCTGGTCGGGACTGTGGGAGCGACGGCTCGGCGGCAGCCGAACGGCGCGATGGGAGGCGAGTCCGTGCACCGTGTTCGACACCGCATCGCGCCGTCTCGCTTCGCCAGGACATCGTTCCCACGGGGGGAGTCGGTGCTGTAGTAGGCGCGACGTTGACGCTGCGAGGAGCAAAATTCAACGCCGTACGTTGTGGGAGCGACGGCTCGGCGGCAGCCGAACGGCGCGATGGGAGGTGAGTCAGTGCGCGGTGTTCAACACTGCATCGCGCTGTCTCGCTGCGCGAGGACATCGTTTCCACGGGGGGAGTCGGTGCTGTAGTAAGCGCGACGTTGACGCTGCGAGGAGCAAAATTCAACGCCGTACGTTGTGGGAGCAACGGCTCGGCGGCAGCCGACCGGCGCGATGGGAGGCGAGTCAGTGCGCCGTGTTCGACACCACATCGCGCCGTCTCGCTGCGCGACGACATCGCTCCCACGGGGGGCGTCGGTGCGGTAGCAGGTGCGACGTTGACGCTGCGAGGAGCCAAATTCAACGCCGTACGCTGTGGGAGCGACGGCTCGGCGGCAGCCGAACGGCGCGATGGGAGGCGAGTCCGTTCGCGGTGTTCAACTCTGCATCGCGCTGTCTCGCTGCGCGAGGACATCGCTCCCACAGTAAGAGGCTTCGCTGCGACAGGGCGCAGGATTGTCACACCGCGACGGTTCACACGGTCACCACAATGTTGCCGGTGTGCTGCTTGGCGATAAACGCGGCCTGCGCTTCGCGCAACTGTTGCAGTGGGTAAGTCGCGGCGAGGGCCGGCTGAATGTCACCGGCCTCGATGTACTGCACCAAACGCCGGGTGACGATCGGGTCGATGACCGTGGAGCCGGTGAAGGTGAGGTCGCGCAGGTAGAAGGTGCGCAGGTCGAACTCGACCATGGGGCCGGCGATCGCGCCCGAGCAGGTCAGGCGTCCGCCGCGCTCGATCACATCGAGCAAGGTCGACCAATAGGGTCCGCCAACGACATCCGCGAGCACGGTGACAGTCTCGTCGCCAAGCGCGGCCCGGAGGTTGTCCGGCGCGCGCGGCAACACGCGGTCGGCGCCGAGCGCGGCGACGTCCGGGTGTTTGGCCTCGGACGCGAGCGCTATCACGCGCGCGCCGCGCCGCTTGGCAAGTTGCACCAGAGCGCCGCCGACACCGCCGGACGCGCCCGGCACCAGCACGGTGTCGGCTGCTGTCACCTCGGCGCGAGTCAACATGCCCTCGGCGGTGGAATAGGAGCAGGAGAAGGTCGCAAGCTCGGCGTCAGACAAGCTCGAATTAACCGGCACCGCGTTGGTCGCGGGGATGGTGGTGTATTCGGCAAAGCCGCCGTCGCGCTCGGAGCCGAAATAGCCGGTGCGGTTCTTGTCGTGTGGGGCCGCCGGATCGCGCAGCCAATTGTCGGTGATCACGCGCTCCCCGATGCGCGCAGCTTCGACCCCTCGCCCAACGGCTGCGACCTCACCGCAGACATCGGCCCCCTGAATACGCGGAAACGTGATCGGCGCGCCACCCCAGGTCGGATCGTCCTCGCCCACTTCGGCGAAGGCGCCGCCGGTGGTCGCCTCGGTGACGGTCTTGGAGTACCAACCCGAACGCGTGTTGACGTCGGTGTTGTTCAAACCGCAGGCCCGAACCCGAATCAATACCTCGCCGTCGGCTGGCTCGGGTCGTGGCCAGTCGGGGTGCCAGACCAATTGATCGAGTTCGCCGTGGCCTATGGTGACCATCGCGCCCATTGTGTCGGGGAGTGTCATCGCGTCTTCTCTGTGTCGGTGCGGGGTCGCACGCTGTTCGGATCATAGGAGGGTTCGCCCAGTACGCGTGCCGCGCGCGGGCTGCCGTGGATGACCACCTCCAGCGCCGTGCCGGGTTCGGCGGCGTGGGGTTTGATATAAGCGAACGCGAGCACGGTGTCGACCGTAGGCCCGTAGGCAACCGACGCGGTCGAGCCCACCACCTCGCCGTCGAGCAACACCGCCTCGCCGCCGTGGCCGTCGATCTCGCCATCGGGCTCGATCGCAAGGTAGGCACACACCCAGGGCAGATCGGTGTTGAAGGTCTTGTCCGACCCGAGAAAGGTCTTGTCCTGGCGCGTGAAACGCAAGACGTCGGCCTCGGCGAGTGTGACCTCGTTGGTCAGTTCGCCCGCGCCCTTGAAGCCTTTTTCCATGCGCATGGCGTTCATCGCAAAACTGCCGTAGTTGATGATCCCATGCGGTTCACCGGCCGCCCAGAGCGCGTTGTACACGTCGACACAGGCGTCAAACGGCAGGTGAAACTCCCAGCCGAGCTCACCCGCGTAAGACATCCGAAACGCCCAGATCGGGTGCCCCGCCACCGTGATCTGCTGTGCCGACAGCCAGCGAAACGCCGCGTTATCGAGCGCCGCATCGGTGCACGCCGCGAGCACGTCGCGCGCACGCGGGCCGTTCAACGCCAGCGCCGCCCAACTCGACGACAGCGCCGTCACGGTCGCGTCTTCCTGCGCGCGGTGTGCCGCGAGGTGATCGAGCAGACGCTGCTCGAAGAAGGCCGCGCACACGAGATAGAAACGGTCGTCGCTGAGGCGCACGATGGTGACCTCGATCTCGATCCGACCACGGCGGTTGAGGAGGTGCGTGAGCGTGATCGACCCGACCTTCTGCGGCATGCGGTTCGCCGTCAGGCGATCGAGCAGCGAGTAGGCGTCGGGTCCACTGACCTCGACTTTGGTGAAAGCGGTGATGTCCATGATGCCCACCGCGTTGCGCACGGCCTGCACTTCTGCGGCAACACAGCTATCCGTCGGCGAGCGGCGGAAGCTGTCGTGGTCGTGTTGCTCGACCCCGTCGCGCGCAAACCAGCGCGGGCGCTCGAAGCCGTACACTTCTTCAAACACCGCGCCCTGCGCCTTCAGGGTGTCATACAGTGGCGACGGCTTGACCGGTCGGCCGGCCAGGCGGTTGAGGTGTGGGAAGGGGATCTCGTGGCGCAGGCAGTAGTCTTCTTTCGCCTTGATCACCTGCCAGTCTTTGGTCGCGTAGCTGCCGAAGCGACGGGGATCGTAGTCGCGCATGGAGATGTCGGCCGCGCCGTGTACCATCCAGCGCGCAAGCTCGCGGGTCAGCCCCGGCCCCCAGCCGATACCGATTTGGGTGCCGCAACAACACCAGTAGTTGCGCACGCCCGGCGCCGGGCCGATCAGCGGATTACCGTCCGGCGGGTGGCTGATCGCGCCGTGCACTTCACGCGTGATGCCAAGGTCTGCAAACACCGGCATGCGGTTGAGACTCTCCTCGAGCCAGGGCATGACACGGTCGTAGTCGGCGTCAAAAAGTTCGTGCTCGGCTTCCCAGGGGCAGTGGTCTTCCCACACGGTGTTGGGGTTGGCTTTCTCGTAGATGCCGATCAGACCGCGCTTTTGTTCCATACGGATGTAGCCCGAGACCTTGCGGTCGTCGCGGATGACCGGCAGCTCGATGGCGAGGTCACGAAATTC
>CALDHJ010000534.1 GCA_937941555.1 uncultured Granulosicoccaceae bacterium
CGAAGAGCGCATCGGATTCTACGGGCGCGCCACATGACGGCCGATTCCGCTTTCAAGGATGACCGCAAGCTCAGCTACCTCAACAGCGACGGTGCCGACAAACCGCTCAAGAGCCCGGTTCCCGCTACCACACTCGAGCGCGCACGCCACTACCGCCTGCAACGCCTGCGCAATCAGCTCGCGCAATCAGACTGCGCGGCGCTGCTGCTCTACGACCCGATCAACATCCGCTACGCCTTCGACTGCTCCAACATGCAGGTCTGGACCCTGCACAACCCGATGCGCTACGCCCTGATCCTCGCCGACGGCCCGGCGATGATGTTCGAGTTCAAGGGCTGCCTGCACCAGTCCGCATGCTTGCCCGGTATCGACGAGCTGCGCACCGCCAGGTCCTGGATGTTCATGGCCTCGGGCGACAAGACCGACGCCGCACGCGACGCCTGGGCCGACGAGATCGCCGACCTCGTGCGCGAACACGGCGGGGGCAACCACCGCGTCGCCTGCGACACCTTGACCGGTGACGGCGTGCACGCGCTCGCAGCGCGCGGACTCGAGTATGTCGAGGGCACCGCCATCACCGAAATCGCCCGCTCGATCAAGTCCGCCGATGAAATCGACCTCATGCGCTGGACGCTGCGCGTGTGCGAAGCGGGCATGGCGCGCATCTACGCACACTCCGTCCCCGGCGTGACCGAACGCGAGCTCTGGGCGCACTTGCATTTCGAGAACGCGCGCTCGGGCGGAGACTGGCTGGAGACCAAACTCCTCACCTGCGGCGACCACACCAACCCGTGGTATCAGGAGTGCTCCGACCGCGTCTGCGAGGCCGGGGAACTGATCGCCTTCGACACCGACATGATCGGCCCCTATGGCTACTGCGCCGACGTCTCGCGCGCCTGGACCTGCGGCGACACCCCGATGACCGCCACCCAGCGCCGCCTCTACGACACCGCGCTCGAACAGATCCACCACAACCTCGAACTCGTCACCCCCGGCCGCGACTTCGCCGACTTCAACGCCAGGAGCTGGCGTATCCCCGAGGCCCACATCCCCTATCGCTACTCCCTCGCCGTGCACGGCGTCGGCATGGCCGACGAATGGCCCGTGATCCCGCTGCACGTCGATTGGGGCGACGGTGCGATGTCCGGGCACTTCGAGCCCGGCATGGTGGTGTGCGTCGAGAGCCTGATCGCCGAAGCCGGCTCCGAGAGCGTCAAACTCGAAACCCAGGTGCTCGTCACCGAAACGGGCTGCGAGCGGCTGGACAGCTTTCCGTTCGAATAACAGCCCGCCCGCTCGCTGCGCAGGGGTCGACGACGCCAGCGCTCGGGTTCACACGACCTTGTCCCTACGCCACCAATGGCGTGGGGACTCGCCACAGGGCGCTGTCCAAGCCGACTGCCCGAGTCGTGACACAGGCTACGGCAACAGAGCAGGCCAATCCCGTTGCGCCGTTTACAGCAGCGAGCACCTGTCGAGCCGCTGTCAACGTTCGTACATGATCCGAAATTTATTTCAATTCCGACCACCCGGGCGGTCGTTAGCATGTGATGGTCAGGTCGGCGACACCCAGCCTTTGTGGGACGCGGCCTCTCGCGTTTAACAACCCGCTGGGAGATACAACATGCTGAAATGGATCGGAAAAGCCTTTGGCCTACTCGCTTGCCTCGTCGCCCTGACATTGGGCCCAACGATCGCCAAGGCCGATGGCTGCGGCGACGTGTCGCTGATGCAGGCTGATTGGGGGTCCGCGCAAATCGTCACTGCCGTTGCAAAATTTCTGCTCGAACAAGGATACGGGTGTGACGTGACAACCGTTCCCCTGTCAACCAATCCGGCGTTGGTGTCTGTGGCCGAGACAGGCGAACCCGACATCCTGACCGAAATCTGGACCAACGGGGCGCCGGCCTACGAGGGACTCGTTGAATCCGGAAAGATCATTCCCGTGACCGAGGTATTGTCTGACGGGGGCGTAGAAGGCTTTTTCGTACCGGACTACCTGCTCGATGCGCACCCGGAACTGGCGACCCTGGAGGGCATCGTTGCCAACCCGGATCTGGTCGGCAACCGATTCCACAATTGCCCGGAAGGGTGGACCTGCCTCAACGTCAACAACAACCTGCTCAAGGCTGGCGGCGTTCTGGATGCTGGCATTGAGAATTTCGTGCACGGATCGGGCGAGACACTCGCCGCGTCAATCGCATCTGCCTACGACAACAAAGAGCCGTGGTTCGGGTTCTATTGGGCGCCGACATCCATTCTCGGAAAGTACCCGATGACACTGGTGGACATCGGCCCTCACGACCCTGTTGTACATGCTTGCAATATCACTGAAGACTGCGCAACGCCGAAAGTGGGCGCCTTTCCCCGCAGTGTCGTGGTCACAGTGCTGTCGAAGGAATTCATGGCCGACAACCCGGCTATTGCGGAACTGATGAAAAACGTGTCCTTCACCAACGCACAAATGGGGGAAACGTTGGCCTGGGTTGAAGACAACAACGCCTCCTACGACGAAGGCGCCGTGCATTTCCTGACAACCCATAAATCCGTGTGGGGCTCATGGTTGAACGAAGACGCCGCAGACAAGCTCGCTACCCTGTTGCAGTAGATCAGGCGTCAAAAGGTCGCATGGTCGGGTCAGTGTCCACCTGCGACAACAACCACGCAATGAAGGCATCGCGATTGTCATTCGCGGCCTTCTCTCTGTGTGTCGCGAGATACCAGCGACCCGGCTCGGGCACCGTCACATCGACGGGCCGGACCAAGCGCCCCCGGTCGAGGTCGCGTGCACAAAAGGGCGCCCTTGCCATACTGATGCCCTGGCTGTTCAACACCGCTTCTCGAACCAGCGGATAATTGTCGAAGACCGGACCAAACTCCAGCGACTCACGCGGCACACCGGCCGCTTGCAGCCAGCAGTCCCAGTCGTCGGGTTCATTCCAGGTATTGGGAACGCTCAGAAGCGGAGCACTTTTCAGCGTTTGCCATGGCGCACCACCGGTCGCGCCAACCATCAGCTCGGGTACACACACAGGGTAGATATCGGTTTCAAACAACGGGGTGTAGTGAAATCGTTTGTCAAACGGCGGCGCATTGAACACCCCGACATCGAAACGGTGCCTGTCATAATCGCCGTCTTCAAAGGTCGATATGATCCGAACGCGCGTATTGGGATGGTCTTGAAGAAAATCCGCCAACCGCGGTTGCAACCACATCGTGTTGAAGCTCGCGTAGGACTGCACCCGCAACACATCCGGTTCTTCCGGCGCCTGAATCTGCCGTGTCGCCGTGATGATGCCTTGAATGTGCGCCCGTATTGACGGGTAATACTGCTCTCCAGCAGGCGTCAGCTCAACGGATCGACTCGTCCGCCTCAACAAGAGCACACCAATTGAGGTTTCCAAAGACTTGACCTGATGGCTCACGGCGGCGTGCGTCACGCATATCTCTTCCGCGGCTTTACGAAAGCTCTTGTGGCGTGCCACAGCCTCGAAGGCCCGCAGCGACACCAGGGTTGGCATCTGATTACTCACCCATCAATCTCATCGCGTAACGTGGCCGGCATGCAAACGGGCGCAGAATTCACAACGCAAAAATGGTCCGGTGCCAAATTGATCGTCATCGGACGCCGAATCAAGCGCGTCTTCAATTGAGCGCGCAAACAGTATATCAAGGGCCGACACACGCCGTGACACGTGAGAGCGCGGCCAGGATTCAGCCGAATGGGAAACACACTGGGCACATATCCCGCCGGCTGGGCACCGATCAATGAGCACTTCTACATGATTGATGACATTTTTTAGACGATACTCACGAACGAGAAGCGCACACTACAACACAGACCCGCACACCCCGCACCTGCAACCGACGGGCGGCTTCCGCCTGACTGTTCGGCCACGAAAACATGACAAAAAGAGAACAACGGCTACACGCGCTCACCCAAGCGATCATCGCGTACCTGGAAGCCCATTCAGATGCCGTCGACGGTGTGGACAACGTACTCAAGACGCTGTCGCACATGAAGCTGACGGGCACGCAGCCGCGTGACACCCGACCCCGAGCAACGCGACACGACGCCGTGCTGCAATGCGCGCTCGACAACATGACCTCTCCCGCCCTGCAAGGCATTTCACACAGCCTGAATGCCGCCAGGAATGATTTGGTCTGGCGTGAAGACGAGGCGCAGTTCTACCCACCCGGCGCAGACCTTGGCGATGGCTACCGGCAGTGCAACCTGCACGCACTGCTGGTCGGGCCAGACGCGGCCGCCTTTCACCACGCCGACTTCTGCCTGGGGGTGTTCATGCTCGGGCCGCGCACGCTCTACCGCGATCACCGACACGCGGCGCCGGAGTTGTATCTGAACTTGTCGGCGCGATCCGGCTGGCGATTCGATACACGCGCGTGGCAGGACTACCCGGCCGGCTCCCTGATCTGGAACCCGTCCAACGCGCCGCACGCGACCCGGGTCTACGATGAGCCCTTCCTCTCGGTCTTCGCGTGGCTCAACGACATCAGCACACCCTGTCAGGTGATCCCGCGAGACGACTGGGCCGAGATCGAACTGGCGCTCGCCAACGCATGAGGTCGACGCGTCAGGGCAATCAGCTCCGGGCCTGACGCCACACCGACTCGGGGCAGTAGGCCGCCCCGTGTATCGGGCCGAGATCGGGTGACTGAACCAACAGCGCACACCCCTGCCCCTCGCCTAGCGCGAGGTCCACGTCGAACTGCGCAAGGCCCGGCGGTGACACCGGCTCGAAGCTGCGCACGATGTGGTGACTGACCAAGGTCTTGTCGTGGTTCTCGCCGGTGGTAACGACAGTTGCCTTCTCGATATCAAACACCGCGAGCCACACTTGCGCATCGCCGGGCAACGTCCCGTCGAGCGTCACCGTCAACGCCGACGCAGTCGACGCTACAACGCGCACGTCCAGCGCCGGTCGCTCCACGCGGTTGATGCCATCCAGCACATCCCCGCGCCGCGACCCGATCACACCGTGCCGACCGCTCACGACCGCCTGCGGGGTGTACACCCCGCCTCGCCCCGACAGCCCGACGTGGTTGTAGTGCCGCTGACGCAAGGTGTTCGACGGGCTGGAGAACGGGTCTTTGTGCGAACCGTGCCGCCCGTACACCAGGTCATCCCAGTAATCGACGTGAAATTCCAACGCAATCAGATGCTCGGGGTCCGCGCCCTCAATCAACTCGCCGAGCAACTTCTCCGCAGGCGGGCAGCTGTAACACCCCTGAGACGTAAACAACTCCACCACCGCCGGCGTTGCGCCCGAGTGCTCCGCCGCGACCACCGGACGCCCAACCCCGCCGAGCGTCGCCAAGCCCGCATAGCCCATCAACAACGCCGCACCGAATCCCGCAAGCATCGGCATCACCCGCGGCACCGGGCCACGACGGCGACGCACGCGCTCCACAGACCACGATTCTTCAAATTCATCCAGTCGAGGGTCAGGTTTTTGGTGCGTCATCGTGAATCTCCGGGCACGCCAAGGCAGTGACCACATTAGACCCCATCGGACACCGCGGTTCCTCAGTGTTAATCCCTAGTTCCGAGTTGAAATCAACAACGCGTTCGGCGTGCATAGACACCGCAGCAATCCCTGTTGCAACACTACAGGCCAGAGCTTCACAGGGTTTTCGCACACAGAAGTTCGACTCCTGTACGCAGGAGCGCTCGAACAGGTACTGAATAGCAAGAAGGCCAATTGACGCTCAAAATACAGGACTGGTTTTGCTGCGCTTCTATCAACACCTATGCCAGCGCCATCCAGAGACGTTCGAGTGCGTTGTCGCGGCGACGCTGAGATCCGAAATCGAAATTTACAACGTGTCGCGACTTACCGATCAGCTCACCAGGGTACTCTTTTGCGATTGGAGACTTGCGAGCATCAACTGACTCTCAATCCAGCTTGTGAAAGTTCAAATCCCCAAATGCAACTTCGGCTTCCAGAACGGCCGGAACAGTTCGATCTTCGGGCAGCGGTCCATGACGACTTGCATGCCGCCCTCTTCGGCGATGCGCGCGGCTTCGGCGTTGACCACCCCGATCTGGCCCCACAGCACCTTGGCACCGATGGCGACGGCTTCTTCTGCAATGCCAGGTAGGTCTTCAGGGCGGCGGAAGACTTCGACCATGTCGACGGGGCGGTCGATGGCGGCGAGTGAGGGGTAGACCTTGATGCCGCGTATCTCTTCAAGCCCGGGGCGCGGATTGACGGGGATCATGTCGTAGCCGGTCTCGTGTAGCACGCGCAGCACGCCGTAAGAGAATTTGGTCTTGTCCGGGCTCGCGCCGACCATGGCGATGGTCTTGACCGATTTCAGAATCCCTTGCAGATACTCGTCGGTGTAGGGCTCGTCGTGGTTCATGTAGGTCGTGGTCATGGCGCGTCTCTGGGTGTCGCGATGTCTGCTTTGAGCTCGTGGTCGGCGAGCGGGTCGAGAAAGGGGTTGCGGTAGAGGGTGTCGTGACTTTCGACGCCGACCTCGAGCGTGCAGTCGCCGGTGGGGCGCGCGACGCAGAGGATGACGTAGCCGTTGTTGAGCTGGCGGTTGTTGAGCGCGACTTGTGCGCGCTGGTCCACGTCACCCTTGGTCAGTTTGGCAGCACAGGTGATGCAGCCGCCGTATTCGCAACCCCAGGGCAAGTCAACGCCCTGCTCGCGCAGCGTGTCCAGCAACGGACGACGCGGGTTGACCTGGTAAGTCGCGTTGTCGCGGTTGCCGAGGGTGATGGTGACGGTGTTGCTCACTGGATGCGGCTCCACGTGGTTTTGGGAGCGGCTTCCTCGCGCAGCGAGAAGGCGCGATTGGCTTTGGTGACTCGGCTCATCGCTCCGTCTCGCTTCGCCCGCGCGGCCCGGCGAAGGACATAGCTCCCACAGGGGCTTGTGCCAGTGCACAACGTTGTGACTGCTCTCGATCTTGTGGGAGCGACGCCGTGCGGCGCGATTCGCTGTCGCACGGCGAGGCACTGTGTATTCGCGTGCCGCAACACTGCAGATCGCGCCGTCTTGCTGCGCAAGGACATCGCTCCTACAGGGTTTGCGATGACGCAGCATTCTGCGATGGCGTGGTTCATACCCAGATGTCGCTCGTGCAGTCACCACCGGGGTAGCGGGTCTCGTGACAGCGCGAGGGGCCGTTGGGCTCCTTGCCGAAGTCAACGACGAAGTTCGGGTCGATTTCCATGCCACCGTTCTCGGTATCGCAGTTGACCATCAGCATGCAGCCGCCGTTGGTGCGGATTTCGGGGTAGAACTGGTTGTCCCAGGTGCTGAACAGCGAGGTTGTGACGAACAGGCGCTTGCCGTCGAGCGAGAGCTGAATCATCTGCGGGCCACCGGTGACTTTCACACCGTTGACCTCGGGCGCTTTGCCCAACAAGCCGCCCATCCACACCTGGCCGGTGAGCTTGGCGTTGTGCGGGTCGGAGATGTCATATTGACGGATATCGCCGTGCAGCCAGTTGCAGAGGTAGAGGTACTTGTCGTCCATCGACAGCAGGATCACCGAGATCACGCCCGGCACCGGAATCGGCCACTCGGGGTGCGGCTCGTTTTCGACGTCGATGATCTTTTCCCACTGCCACTCACCGGCGTCGTCTTTCCACCAGTGGATGATGTTGGCACTGAGCGCAGCACCGACAAAGCCGTGCGAGCTGTCGGGGTTGTGGTGGAAGCGCACTTCGAGCGGGATCAGACCGTCCTCGCCGAGGTACATGGTCTGCTTGGGTTCTTTTTTCTCGAAATCCCAGAAGTGGATCTCGCGGCCGTACTTGAGGTGGCCGACTTCCTCGAGGTCAAAGCCCGGCATGAAGGTGTTTGGCGCGGCCCACTCGGAACTCACCATCACGTTGTGGCGCGGCTGATACCAGAAGTCGTAGCCGAACTTGATGTCGCCCATGCTGTTTTCCCAGCGGCCGACGATCTCGAAATCCTTGTTCAGGTGCAGATAGCCACCCGGCGCGTTGCCTTTGGCATCGCCGAGCATCGAGATGATGATCTCGGAGCCGAGACAATGCACCGTGTGCGGCGCGGAGAGATTGGTCTTGGACTTGATCTCCTTGCCATCGATCACTTTGAACAGCGTCGGATTGCGCGGGTCGGTGGCGCAATCGACGATGTGCAGATTGGTCGATCTCACGCCCGGCACGATCAAATACTTGCGCGCCATGCTCGAATCATCAAAGCAGGATGAGCACGCGTTCCAGCCCATGTGATGAAGCTCGTCACCGATGCCGGGCATCTCGAGCCGCGAGATGACCTTGGAGTAGGTCTCGCTCTCGGGGTCGGCGTCGATGGTGCAGAGGTAGTCCGGTTTCTGGATGCCGGTGCCAGTGTAGATGGCGATGGTATAGAGCAGTTTTTCCGCAGGCGCTTTCATCGCCTCGGCTGGGCTGGCGTACCCGGGTCCACAACACTCCATGCTCACGATCCTGTGCGTTCGGCAATGGCGACGATGCGGTGCATCTCGCGCAAGACCGGTTTTTCGATGAGTTTGCCGTCGATCACGACCAAGCCGGTGTCGGCGGCCTCGAATTCGGAGATGATACGCCGCGCCCGCGCAATCGTCTCTTGCGTTGGCGTGAACACCTCATTCAGTGACGCTATCTGTTTCGGGTGCACTGCACCCTTGCCCGAGAAACCAAGCGACTTGGCGAGCCTGGCGGCCTCGACCATGCCGTTCGGGTCGTCGAGGTCGAGCCAGGGCACATCGATCACGTCAAGCCCCGCGTTGGCCGCCGCGTGCACCACGCGCGAGCGGGCATACAGGAGCGATCCCCAGGCGTTCTCACAGCGCAGCTCGGCCGCCATGTCGACGCCGCCGAACAGCAGCGCATCGATGCGCTGGCTGCACTGCGCGATCTCGAACGCGTTCTCGAGCCCGGCATTGGTTTCGATGATGACCTGCAGGCGCGTCGCGTGGCCCACCTCGGTGAGCAGCGTGTCGAGTTGCACCACCTCATCGGGTGTGCGCACTTTCGGCATCATCAGCGACGGCGGGGGCGTTTCGGTGGCGAGGATCGCGTTGACGTCCTCGAGGCCGAACCGCTCGCGCAAAGAGTTGATGCGAACAACCCGCTCCACCCCGTCATCGGCCTGTGGAGTCTCGAAGAGCGCCAGCGCGTTGGCCCGTGCGGCAGCCTTGTCTTTCGGGGCAATACCGTCTTCGAGCTCCACGCAGACGATGTCCGCACCCGAGGCGAGAGCCTTGGGGTACATCTCGGGTTTCAAGCCCGGTGTGAAGATGAAACTGCGGCGGGGTTGGATAGCCTCGGTTGCCATCGCTCTCTCTCCAAAAGACAGGGCGTTAGTTTACGCGCTACCGCGCCCCGGAAAACCACTCAACACCCGCGCGTCGCGCTCGCCTTCAGACGTGACCACCCGCAACGCGACGCCGGCGTCCCAGTGCGCCCGGTCCACGAGGGCAATGCCGATGTTGAGACCGTAACTCCAACTGCGCGCGGCCGATGACACTCGTCCAGCGGGCGCCCCGTCCGCGCTGGTCAGGGGCCAGAAGGCGGTCATCGGCGGCAGCGCGTCGCCGTCGATCTCGATCGGCCGCACCTGGCGCACAGGCTCGCGCTTGGCGCGCAGCGCGGCGAGGCCGAGGCAGCCGGTGTCGGCGTCGAGGTGACAAAACCGGCCGAGGCCCGCCTCGAAGGGCGTCATGTCGGGGGTGATGTCGCTCAGGTATGACAACAAACCGCCTTCGACACGCTCGGCCTGACAGGGCGATCCGGCTTTCACATCGAGATCCTGTCCCGCGTCCACGAGGCGCTCCCACAGCACACTGCCGTCGCCACCCTCGAAATACAACTCGTACCCGCCCTGCAGCGAGTAACCCGAGCGCGCGAGAATCATCGGCGTGCCATCGACGTCCACGCGGGTGTGGCGGAAAAACCCGATGCGCGTCGCGGCTTCCCCGAACACCCGCGCGACCAGGGCATCGGCGTTCGGCCCCTGGATACCGAGTGGTGCGACCTCGGGCTCGAACACACTCACGTTCAGTTTCAGTGCCGCGGCAACCCCCTTGTAAAACAGGATCTGATCACTGTCGGCGATCGACACCCAGTAGCGGTCATCGGCCACCTTCACCAGCACCGGGTCGTTGGTCATGCAGCCGTCGCCGTCAACGGTCGGGATGTAGACACACTGGTCGTCCGCTATGCGGCGGATGTCGCGCGGGGTCGACAGCTGCACGAGCTTCAGGGCGTCTGGCCCCGCGATTTCGATCTGCCGTTCACAGCCGACATCCCAGAGCTGCACGGCGCGCTTGAGGTGGCGGTAGTCGGCCTCGGCGCCCTCGAAATCGGTCGCGATGAGCATGTTGTTGTAGACGATATAACCCTGGGCACCCGCCGCATGCGAGCGCGCGAAAAAGGGCGATCGGCGCATGCGCACGGTCAACGGCATGCGAGACACGGTGTCGTTCACGATCCGGTCTCCACTACATCGTGGGTTTGGCGTCTTCACCGCTTTGCGCGGCGTAGATCGACGTGTAGCCACCGGACCAGTCCGGCGGAATCTGGCACGGGCGCGGGTCGTGCTCGGCCCACTGCACCGGCTCGCCACGCACCAGCTTGTAGGCGTTGACGGTGGGAGACGGGTGCGGCGTGTAGGGCTTGGCGTCGGCGGCGCTGTAGCAGTTGAGCAGCAGTGGCCGCGGCACGGGGCTGCGCGACGACGGCGAGTAATGCAGGGTGCGCGCGTTGTGCACGGTGATGCTGCCGGCCTTGCCGGTCAGGTAGTCGACGCGGCTCGTGTCGACGCCTTCGGCGTCTTCGTCCGACAACATGCCGGTCCAGTTGCCGTCGCGGTCGTACTGGTTGTAGAGGTCTTCATTGTGCGAACCCCGCAGGGCCGCAAGCGGGCCGTTGTCCATCGTGGTATCGCTGAGGTAGCAGCCGATCGTCAGGACGTTGTAGTTGGTGTGCGGGAAGAACTGGATGTCCTGATGCCACTTCACTGTGTCGGACTTGTCAAACCATTTGAAGTTGAGCTTCGAGTGGTGAAACACGACGTTCGGCCCGACGAGATCGGCTGCGACGTCGGCTATCAACCCGGTCGAGAACCGCCAGTAGGCCTCGCTTGCGGTGTCCGGATTCTTGAGCCGGCGCAGCACCGGGCTCTCGGGGCTGTGCCCCGGCCCGATGTCGAACCGGTCGCCCGATTTCGAAACTGCCTTGCTCTGTTCGACGAAGTCCCGGGTCACCGCCTGCAATTCGGCCAGCACGTCAGCCGGGAGCAGCTCCTGCACGCCGACGAAACCGTGACTGAAGTAGTCCTCGCGCTGTTGCTGTGTCAGCACCCGTGCCGGGTAGCTCAGAATCTGATCCGGGGTCATGGCGGTGTCCTCAGTTGGCAGTGAATCCGGGTTCGGGCGCCGCACGGCCGGTTGACGCTGAACCCAGAACATGTTCCATTTGGAACAATACTGCCCCCGAACGCCAACCGGCGCAAGCCGTCCGACCCGACCTGAGCCACGCATGTCAACCGACGCCCTTGCGAACCCCGACCTCACCGCGATCTTCGACGCCGTGGAATTTCGCGACGCCTACCGGATCTCCTACATCACCAACGCGATCCTGGTCCCGAGCTACGACGCCATCAAACGCGATTTCGGCCTGATCCGCGCGGAATACCTGTTGCTGCTGTGCCTCGCTCACTACCCGGTGTTGAGTGCCAAGGACGTCGCGAAGATGACGCGGCGCCCGCGCAACTCGATCTCGCGCGCGGTCCACCGCATGCTCGCTGTTGGCTACATCCAACGCGCTCCCGACCCCGACGACGGCCGCCAGGCGAAACTCACTATCACACCGGACGGACGCACCCTGCACACCCAGATCGCCGAGGTGCTGCGCGCGCGCCAGCAGACGGTCTTCGAGCCCTTGAACGACAGCGAGCGCACGGCCCTCGACGCCCTGCTCACCAAACTCGCCGTGCACGCGAGCACGCTCGACACCTGACAACCGGCACGCTGCGCGCACCCGGACGCGCGCCGGACCCGGCAGTTCGATACCATCTCGCCATGCACTCCCGTGACGCCACCCTCACCGATGCCTCCGCCATCAACTCGGTCTCGCGCGCGCTCGGTTACACCCCGCTGAGCGACACCGAGGCACAGGCCCAGCTCGAGGCGCTGATGGCCTCACCCGACGATCGGGTGTGTGTCGCCGAGGTCGACCAGCGCGTGGTCGGCTGGGTGCACGTGTTTCGTGCACGGCGGGTTGCGTCCCTGCCCTTCCACGAGATCGGCGGACTCGCCGTCGACCCCGCCTGTCGCCGACAGGGCATCGGCCGTGCGCTGATCCAACACGCATGCAGTCAGTTCGAGGGGCCAGTGCGGGTGCGCTGCCGAGACGACCGCACCGAGACTCACAGCTTCTACGAGGCACTTGGCTTCACCGCCACCAAAGGCCAGCGCGTGTTCACTCGCTGACCCGTCCGCTACAAGGCTGGCACGCTTGATCTCAAGTGAGGTTGAGACCTTACCCTTGGCCGCACTGTCACCACGGACCTGACCATGCACGTTCTCACTGTCCTCGACCACCCCAACCCCGCCTCCTTCAGCGCGGCCGCCGCCGCGCGCTTCATGGCGGGCGCCGAAGCAGCGGGCCACACAACCGAGCTCGCCGACCTCAACGCCGAGGGCTTCGACCCGCGCTGGACCATGGCCGACGTCGAGAGCGATGGCGGTGCGGGCACCCCCGAGGACGTACGGCGCGAGCAGGACCGCATCACCCGCAGCGACGCAATCTGCCTGGTGTTTCCGCTGCACTGGTGGGGCATGCCAGCGATGACCAAAGGCTGGGTCGATCGCGTGTGGTCCTGGGGCTGGGCCTACGATCAACTCGAAGACCCGAACCGATCCGTGCAGCGACCGCGCACCGGGGTTCTGCTGATCCCTGCCGGCGCGCGCTCGGATGAAATGGCCGAACGCGGCTATCTCGCGTCGATGGAAACGGCATGGATCGACGGCACCTTCGGCTACTTCGGTTTCACCAACCGCCACCTCGAAGTGCTCTACGGGTCCAAGGGCTCGGACGCACGGCGCGCTGCACTCTTGGAGCAGGCCTACCAAGCCGGCCACGCGCTCGCCCCACCCACCGCCGACGCGCGCTGAGCGCTGGCCGTTGCCTCAGCCCCCCGGATCGGAGAAGGTTGGACGCCACGGCATACCACCGGAGACACCATGCCCAAGGTCCTCTACGAACAAGACGGCCGCCTCGCGCGGATCACGCTTAACCGCCCGGAGGTCATGAACGCAATCGACGACGACCTGCCGCGTGAACTCGCCGAGGCGGTCGCACGCGCCGACGCCGACCGCGGTGTGCACGTGATGGTGCTATCCGGTGCCGGGGATGCATTTTGTGCCGGCTACGACCTCGCCTACTACGCCGAACAGAACGGCGCGAACCAGGTGACCCAGCCGATGCCCTGGGATTCGATGCAGGATTTCCAGTTCATGTGGGCCAACACCCAGGCCTTCATGTCGCTCTTTCGCGCGATGAAACCGGTGCTGTGCAAGGTGCACGGTTTCGCCGTCGCGGGCGGCTCCGACATCGCGCTCTGCGCCGACCTCGTGATCATGGGCGACAGCGCGAAGATCGGTTATATGCCAACCCGGGTCTGGGGCTGCCCGACTACCGCCATGTGGGTACACCGGCTCGGCCCGGAGCGCGCCAAGCGCATGATGTTCACCGGCGACAAGATCGCCGGCCCCGAGGCGGCAGAGATGGGCCTGGTGCTGAAATCAGTGCCCGAGGCACAACTCGACGCCGAAGTCGAAGCCCTCGCCGCGCGCATGGCGAGCGTGCCGATCAATCAGCTCGCAATGCAGAAGATGGTGATCAACAGCGCGGTTGAAGACGCCATCAACCGCACCCAGCGCCTCGCCACCGTGTTCGACGGTATCACCCGCCACTCACCCGAGGGCCTGAACTTCAAGGCCCGCTCCGAACAGGTCGGCTGGAAACAGGCCGTGCGGGAACGCGACACCGGCAGCTTCGACTGGACCCGCAATGCCCCTTTCGATCCATCGGCTTAGGGGAATCGGCCCCGGGTCGGGGGCCGATCTGCGAGGAGTCAGTTGATCCCTTGTACGTCCATGACAAGAGAATTCCAGTTGCGCTGGTTTTCGATGTCGTGTTCCAGACCCTGTTCATCAGCGAGACGGAAGCGCTTGAGCGCCGGCGTCTTGCTCGTCGCCTGGTAGAGCCAATAGGCCTCGGACTTCAACGCCTGCTCAATGGGTTGATCGATCGACTCGTACACCATCTGCTTGCACGCGTTGATCGAGTCTGCCGGAAACTGCGCGATGCGTTGCGCCAGTGCATCAACGTAGGCGCCAATCTCGTCCGCATCGAGCGCCTTGTTGACCGTGCCCATGGCCTCGGCCTCATCCGCGTCGAAATCGCGGGCGCTGAGAATGATTTCGAGCGCGCGCCCGAGTCCGGTCTGCCGCGCCATGCGAGAAGCACCGCCACCGCAGGGCAGGATGCCCATGCCCACTTCCATTTGCATGAACTTGAATTTGCCGCGCGCTGCAAAGCGCATGTCGAGTGCCAGAGCGAGCTCGTGGCCACCGCCGCGCGCGAAGCCTTCCAGCTTGGCAATCGTCGCTTGCGGCACTTTGCTGATCCGCTCACACACCGCTTGCAGGTCCAACAGCTGCGCATCGTCACGCGAGACCGCCTCGTCTGACATGTCTTTGAGCAACTCCGTGTCGTAGTGGCACACCCAGATCTCGGGGTT
>CALDHJ010000535.1 GCA_937941555.1 uncultured Granulosicoccaceae bacterium
GATACGATATCGGCAAACCGACGATCAATATCCGACAGAACCTCGGCCGCGGGTTGACCGACGAATTCAATGACCAACAATTGCGATGCCGAACGCCGAAAGGCGATTTGGCGGCCGTTGAGGTCCACGCGTCGCAACTCATCGGCCGCAGAGGTGTACACCTCCTCGGTCAGATTCGACAACGCGGCCAGCAGGCCACTGATCAGGTTCGTGTCAGAGCGCTCGGCGACATCATCGGCCTCGGCGACGCTCAAGGGTGTACCAGCGCCGCGATCAAGCAACATGGCGCGCAATACGTGAAACTCTCCACCAGTCGTAAGAAGAAATTTCGACACCGGCTCACCAGTGCGCCAGGCCTGGACTCGGGCTTTCCACATCGCCATGGAGGTCAGAGAGTCAACACGCTCGTTGATGTCCTCACTCAACTTGGCAATCGAGTTTCTGACAGACGCCGCGACCAATCGACCCGTAATGGGATAGAGCGCATCCACCATCTCGTCGCGCGAGTTGGCGATCTCCTTTCGAATGCTCGTGACAACAAATGGTGACAGCGCACGCGACAAAGCACTCGGATTGTCCTGCCCAGCCCGTCGCAGCGCATCAGGTAGCGCACCGGCAGCCGCTTCGAGGAAAACATCCGGATCGCTCGAACGCGCTCGCATCCGCTCAGTCTCGTCAGCCAGCTCCGCCAATTTGGTCGACGTCACCTCCGACGCTTGCAGCGACTCTGAGAGCTCACGCCGCAGATCGTCCAACTCGCGTCGCTCATCTCCGAGCAATATGTTGCGCAACACTTCCATTTCTGGGTTGTTGATCGCGTCGGACTCTTTCATGGCTGGCTTGACGCCTCGTTGGGGCACGGCGCGCACCACCCACCCGCTATGGCTGGCGGAGAAGGTACGCATTAGGGTGCAAACTCCCAGATTGTAATAGATCGGGTGGCATTTCGACCTTCTGGGGGGCACATTCGTCGACTGCTAGACGAAATCGCAGCGGAAACCGCTCGAGACAGCCCGAAGCCGCGTGAGGGATAGGTGTTATCCGCTAAATCCGGAAACCCGTCATGTCGACGCTCGGGGCTGCAGAAATTCGATCAAAGTCTCCTCACTGAGCACATCCGTGCAACATCCGGGCTCGAAGAGATAGTGTCGAAAGAACCGTACTCCAAGGAGCAACGAACTGACATGCCGCTGAAGCTGGCCGGCATCCAGATCCGAGCGCACTTGCCCGGCTTCCTGCGCACGGCGAAGGATATCTTCTATCACCCCGTCGCGCTCCGCCCAGGCGACGGAAACCCGTTGCCAGACTTCGCTGTCACGGTCCGTGAAATCCACCAGCGCCCGCGCAGCAAATGACGGCCTGTCGAAGGTCGCTTGACCTACACGCCAGAAAGCCAGCAACGACAGCAAGGGATCACTTCCAACCTCACGCAGCGGTTCCAGACGCCGATCCAGAGCACCGAGTTCAGTATCGAGGCACTCGAGAAACAACGCGAGTTTGGATCCGAACGCCGCGTACACACTCCCTGTCTGCATCCCGGTCGCCGACACCACGTCCTGGACAGAGGTATCCCGGAAACCCTTCTCGAAGAAAAGCTTTGTTGCCGCTTCGATGGCGGCGGCGCGATCATACTGAATCGGCCGACCGGCACCTTTCGCATTTCGGGATTGAGAGGACATATCGTCTCGGAGGGACACTGTGCGCCTTGTTACACGGGCTACTGTAGTATAGCGCCAGCGGCAATTGAAAGACTGAAAGCCCGTGCGCGGAGCCGCCATCGGCGCAGTACCAATCCGGATTTCCCAGTACACGGGGCAACAACCCGCGAAGGACCCAAGCATGACAAAACAGACAGGCATACTGATTGGCAAGGGGGACAAACAGGTCTTTCTGGATCCACGCTACGCCAACCGACACGGCCTGATTGCAGGCGCAACCGGCACCGGCAAGACCGTCACGGTGCAGGTGCTGGCCGAGCAATTCTCGCGTCTGGGCGTGCCGGTGTTCCTGACCGACGTCAAAGGCGACATGACCGGCATCGCCCTGCCCGGCTCGGAGCACCCCAAGGTCACCGAGCGCATCGAAACCATCGGTATCGAGAACTTCGAATTTGGCGGAAGTCCGACTGTCCTGTGGGACCTGTTTGGCAAGTCCGGCCACCCGATCAGAGCCACCGTGTCCGACATGGGGCCGGCGCTGCTGTCACGCTTGATGGACCTGAACGAAACGCAGGAAGGCGTGCTGGCCATCGCGTTCGAGTTTGCCGACGACGAAGGCATGCTACTGCTCGACTTCAAGGATTTGCGTGAAACGCTCCAGTACGTTGGCGAGAACGCCAAGACCCTCAAAAACGAATACGGCAACGTCAGCAGCGCGTCCGTCGGCGCCATTCAGCGCCGGTTGCTTGTTCTCGAACAAGAAGGCGCGGAGTCCTTTTTCGGGGAACCCGCCCTCGACCTCTGGGACTTCATGCGCACCGACCACACCGGTCGGGGTCACATCAACCTGCTGATTGCCAACCGCTTGATGACCAATCAGCGTTTGTACGCGACGTTTCTGCTCTGGTTGCTGAGCGAGCTGTTCGAGAACCTGCCCGAGGTTGGCGATCTCGACAAACCGCGCTTCGTGTTCTTTTTCGACGAGGCCCACTTGCTTTTCGACGATGCACCCAAAGCGCTGCTCGAGAAGATCGAAACGGTTGTTCGGCTGATACGCTCCAAAGGCGTGGGCATCTACTTCTGCACGCAAAACCCGCTCGACATCCCCGACAGTGTATTGGGCCAACTTGGCAACCGCGTGCAGCACGCCTTGCGTGCCTTCACACCACGCGACCAGAAGGCCGTGCGTTCCGTCGCGCAAACCATGCGCGCCAACCCGTCATTCGACACGGTTGACGAGATCACTCAGATGGGTGTCGGTGTTGCACTCGTCTCCACCCTAGAAGACGATGGCGTGCCGAGCGTCACAGAGCGCACCCTGATCCGCCCACCGCACTGCCAATTCGGCCCGGCATCCGAATCCGAGTGCGCCAACCTCGTGCGCCAGAGCCCGTTGAGCGGCCGCTACGACAAAGCTATCGACCGCGAATCGGCCTTCGAGATTCTGGCCGAGCGTGCAGAGCAACGTCTGAAGGAAGCCGAAGCCCAAGCAGCGCAGGAAGCCGAGGAAAAAGAACGCCAGAAAGCCGAACGCGAATCCCGCCGCGGGCGCGGTAATCGCCAGGGCATCGGCGAGGCGATGGTGAAAAGCCTGGTCAGGTCAGTGAGCAGCTCGGTCGGCCGCAGCATAGGCCGGCAAATCCTGCGCGGTCTGCTCGGTGGTGTGATGCGACGCTGAGTCTCCGAGACGACTAACGCCGCCGGAAGTCCAGCGGCACGAGATTGAAGCGGATACCGACGTGCACGTTGTCGTCAAGTTCGACATCGTCGTCGGTGTCGTTCATCCGAGCCGTGACCAAGCGGTACCCGATATAGCCAAGCGCCGTTGGCGTGATCTCTACCTCCAGCCGCGAGTCGAGTTCGAACAGCCGCTGGCTGTCGCCGAATGCAGTCACGCTGGGCGCAAAATACGCTTCGGCAACAAACGCCATCGGCGCGATGCGGGACGGAATGATGTAGCCCAGCCGGGCACCGAGCGCGACGGCGGTCAGTTCCCGATCATCTGCGAGTCGCGCACCGAACAGTTTGGCGCCCACACCCAATTGCCAGGGCTGCCCGAGTTCGGCCTGCTGGCCAAGCGAGATCACCTCGGCTGAGAGCAACACGTCTTCACGGCGGTTGTAGAGCGCCGAGAACCCAACGTCGATACCGCCTTCGAGAAACCCCCGAGAACCCAGCAGATAGGTGAATTCACCCGTCTCCTCACTCAAACTCAGCGCAATGCCAGCCGCGCGAGCCGACGGGACAATCAACAGGCTGATCAATAGCAGCAGGGCGTATTTCATTGCGGACTCCGAGGGGATCGCGGGCGGTTGGCGCAGTCTCACGACACCGGTTCGGCGGCTGATCACGCGGGACAGGCCGTGTCCGGCTGTTCGGGCCGTGACCGGACGCCGCCCGGACCGAGACAAGGCCCTCTCTTTGGAGCATAGTTCAGATGTTTTTGTAGGCGAGCACTTCGATGAGCTCTTCACCCAACACAGTGGACACGGATCGCCTCGACGCACTGGCGCTCTGGTTGCAGTCGATCGGCGAGAACCCGGCAACCCTGCGCCCGGTCTCATCCGACGCCAGCGCGCGGCGCTACTTTCGACTCGACTCGCTGGCGGGCACGCACGTGGCAGTAGACGCGCCACCCGACACTGAAGACAACGCCACGTTCCTTGCTGTTGCCAGCGAACTGAGGGCGGCGGGTATTCGCGTGCCAGCGCAACACGCCGCGCAGCTCGAAGGCGGCTTCCTGCTGATGGAGGACTTCGGTGACACGCCGTTCGAAACGGCGTTGACTGACGAAACACTGCAGTTGCACTACGACCAGGCAATCGACCTGCTGGCCGCTCTGCATCACCTTCCGACCCACCACCGCCAGCGCTATGCGCCCGAACTGATAACGCGCGAACTCGGCATCTTCATCGACCACTACCTGACGGACCAGGGCGTGACCCTGAGCGAGTCGGATCGCGCGGCGTGGAATCGGTACACGCAGTGGACGCTCGCCGCGTTCGACGCTGGTGAAGCCGTCTGGACGCACCGCGATTTCCATTGCCGCAACCTGATGTTGCTCACAGACGGCAGCCTCGGACTCATCGACTTTCAGGGTGCGTTGTACGCGCCTGCAGGCTATGACCTCGCATCGCTGCTGCGCGATTGCTATGTCGACTTGCCACCCGCAGCGTTCACACGCGCACTGGACCGCTATGCCAGTGCGATGGGCATTGCCGACGCGGGTGCGCTACGCCAGAGCGTCGACATCCTAGGGCTCCAGCGTCACCTCAAATGCCTTGGTCTGTTCGTCCGCTTTGCGCGCGAACAGGGCAAGCGGCAATACCTTGCGGCCCTACCGCGCACAGCCGCCTACGCCCGCCACGTTGCCTCGTCCTACCCGGAGTCCGACATCGTATTGTCGCTTTTGAATCGGTGTCAGACGGAGCCGCCGCTGTGAAGCTGGCGATCGTTCTGGCGGCTGGATACGGCTCTCGGATGCGGCCAAACAGCGCTCGCGTGCCCAAACCACTGTTGCGTATCGGACGCGAAAGCTTGTTAATACGCCACTTGCGAGCACTCGACGTGAGCGGCCACACACACGCTGTGGTCACATGCAGTTACCACTCACAAACGCTTCGCCTGCTGGTTGGGCGCCTTCGCTTCGATTACCTGAAGATCTCGTTCAGCCACGAGGGCCACCAACCACTGGAAACGGCTGGCGGCATCCGGCGCGTGATGTCTCAATATCCCGGTAGCCCTGTCACGGTAGTCAACGGCGACATCCTGACCGAATTCCCATTCTCCGAACTCGGCGCGCCACCTGTCGGTGGCGCGCACTTGCTGCTGGTCCCCAACCCACCGCACAACCCGCTGGGTGATTTCTGCCTCAGCAAAAGTGGCGTTGTCAGCCGACGGGGTACGGATGCGCAGGCGCTGACCTTCAGCGGCGTGTCCTCCTTTGACTCGTCTGCCCTCGGAACAGGCGATTCGCCGCGCCTTGCGGATGCGTTGTCACCGTTGATCGAAGCGGGTTTGGTGACCGGCCAATACTGCGATCACCTGTGGCAAGACGTTGGGACCCCCGACGCCATGCATGCGCTTAATTCCTGATCAGAACTCCCCAGATCGGTAAGATAACGTGACATAATAAACTAAAGTTTATTATTCATTCTCATATGGAATATGTTATTTTTATCACTAATCTGACACGCAAAAATCGCCCTCCGTGTGTACCATCAGTGCGCTGACAAAGCGATGCAACACGTGGAAAGGAACATGTCGGAACGCGAGACAGGCAACGTCAAATGGTTTGACAATGCCAAGGGGTACGGATTCATCGTGCGCGAGAGCGGAGAGGATGTATTTGTGCACTACCGGGCTATTTCTGGCGAGGGATACCGCTCTCTCAAAGAAGGACAGCAAGTTGAATACACCCTCCAGTCAGGCGACAAGGGGTTTCAGGCGGAAGACGTCACACCGCTGTGATGTCAGCCCCGGCAATCGGGGCTGAACGAGACCTTCCGTTTTGGTACAAAATTACCAAAAATAGGACATTTCGGCCGACCGACTCGCCGAACACTCCACTGACTCCAACCCAAGCCTGACACACCCACCGTTGTGCGGTCGGGCGAGCTGTGGCACCGTTCGCTGCCCTATCCCCCGCTGGAGACGCACGTGGGCGTGCTCATCATTGGAACTGGCTTGGCCGGGTACACCGTTGCCCGAGAAGTGCGCAAACACGATGACGCGATCGGCATCACGCTGGTCACCGCAGACGACGGCCACAACTACTCGAAACCCATGCTCAGTAACGGCTTTGCGAAGGGCAAATCGGCTGACGGCTTGCGCCAGCAGTCTGCCGAGCAGATGGCCGAGGCGCTGGGCGTGACGGTCCGAACCCACACCCGCGTCACCGGCATCGACACCGCCGCGAAGCGCGTCCGGACCGATACCGACGCCCTCGACTACGACCAACTGGTGCTGGCGGTCGGGGCGAAACAACTTGTGCTGCCACTCGACGGAGACGCGGCGGACGACGTGATGCGGGTCAACACCCTCGGCGAGTACGCACACTTCCGCAATCAGATCGAGGGCGCCTCACGCGTCGCCATCATGGGCCCGGGTTTGATCGGCTGCGAATTCGCCAACGACCTCGCCAACGGCGGGTTCCAATGCGACGTTATCGGGCCGGACAACCACCCCCTCGAGCGATTGATGCCTGAACCGGCTGGTCGCGCCCTCCAAGGCGCTCTGGCAGCGCTGGGCGTGCAGTTCCACCTCGGCACCGTCGTCAACGCAGTCAACCAGGATGGCGAGGCCTACCGCGTTTCGCTCGCCAACGGCTCGGAGATTCTGGCCGACGCTGTTCTGTCTGCTGTCGGCCTGGTGCCAGACATTGAACTGGCGCGTGAGGCAGGGCTCGAGACCGCGCGCGGCATTCGCGTCAACCGCGAGCTCGCAACCAGTGCAGACGGGGTCTACGCCCTCGGCGATTGCGTGGAGATCGACGGCCTGGTCATGCCTTATGTGATGCCGATCATGCACGCCGCTCGGGCACTCGGCGCCACCCTGACCGGCACACCGACCGCCGTCACCATGCCCGCCATGCCGGTCGCCGTGAAAACCCCGGCCCACCCGGTTGTGGTTGCGCCGCCAGCGCCGGGCGCCGAGGGCACGTGGCAGTGCGAAAGCCAGGAAGACGGCGGCGTGTTGGCTCGCCATGTTGCGGCCGACGGCTCGCTGCTCGGTGTTGCGCTAACCGGCAGCATGGCGGTCAAACAGAAAATGGCGCTGCAGCGTGAACTGCCGCCGGTACTGAGCTGAAGCGCTCGCTCGCGGCCGAGTTCAGGCCAAATCCGACAACGGCTTGAATCGTCAGGCCGGACCGGTCGCCACGGGCCGTGAGTCGTCCAGCACCCACTGACTCAACGAGCCCACAAACAGGGCCGGCGGGGCCAGGCCTGCATGCACTGCCGCCAGGATGTTGTGACACGCCGTCACCCCCGACCCGCAGTAACAAACGGTCTCGGCTACGCCCATACCGAGCCCGGCGAAATCCTCGGCCAGCTGCGCAGCCGGTTTGAAGCGGCCGCTCGCATCGCAATTGTCGACGAACGGCCGCGACACCGCTGAGGGGATGTGTCCGGCCACGGGAGCAAAGGGCTCCTTCTCGCCGCGGTAACGCGCGCCGTCACGCGCATCGACCAGGCATGCCGCCCCGTCCGATGACAGACGCTCAACCGCCTCGATCGTGCGGGTTTCGAATACGCTCGGTCGACGCGTCATCGCACCGGCGTGCGGCAAATCGGGCACGCCGGACTGCAGCGGCAGACCGCTTTCACGCCACGCCGCAAGCCCGCCTTCGAGCAGCGCCACGCGCGCGTGGCCAGCCCACTGGAAGAGCCACCACAGCCGTGCGGCGATGGCGCCGTTGCCGTCGTCGTAGACCACCACCTGCGTGTCGTCGTCAACACCGTGTCGCCGCGCCCATGCCACGAAATCTTCCGATTCAGGCAACGGGTGCCGACCACCATCACCGGCCAGGGCCGACAGATCCCGGTCGAGATGGGCGTAAAAGGCACCCGGAATATGTGCCTCGTGGTAAGCCGCTTCGCCGGCACCGGCATCGGTCAGCACGAAACGGCAATCGAATACCCGCACGGTGGTCGGGTGTTCGAGCGCAGCCGAAAGATCGGCCGCGCCAACCAGGGTGTGCCAGGCGGTGCTCACGCGCTGTCTCGCGCCTCGCCGAAGGTGTCACGCAGCTCACGCCGCAAGATCTTGCCGACGTTGGTCTTGGGCAACTCATCGACGAACTCGATGAAGTCGGGCGACTTGTAACCGGTCAATCGCTCGCGGCAGTAGGCTTTTAGCGCATCCACCGTCAGCGAGTCGTTCTGGCGCACGGCAACCAGCTTGACCGCCTCGCCTGAACGTTCGTCCGGCACCCCGATCACACCCACTTCAAGCACGTCCGGGTGACTGACCGCCACCTCTTCGACCTCGTTCGGGTAGACGTTGAAGCCCGACACCAGAATCATGTCCTTGAGGCGATCGACGATATAGCAGAATCCCTGCTCGTCCATCCTTGCAATATCGCCCGTGCGCAACCAGCCATCACCATCGAGCACCTTCGCGGTCTCATCGGGGCGTCGCCAGTAGCCGGCCATGACCTGCGGACCGCGGATACACAACTCACCCACTTCCCCAACCGGCAGCATGTCGCCCTCTTCATTGCGAATGCACACTTCAGTCGATGAGATCGGCAGGCCGATCGACCCGTTGAATTCGGTCTGGGTGATCGGGTTGATGGTGGCGGCGGGGGAGGTCTCGGTCAGGCCATAGGCTTCGATCAACGGCTTGCCCGTGACCTCGGCCCAATGCTCGGCCACCGCGCGCTGTACCGCCATGCCGCCACCGA
>CALDHJ010000536.1 GCA_937941555.1 uncultured Granulosicoccaceae bacterium
ATTGGCAAGAAGCTGGTTGCGCACGCCGTGAAGGCGGCGCGCAAGGCGGGTGTCGAGGGGGTGCTGGTCAAGGCTCAGCCCGACGCACTGGATTTTTTCGAAGCGGTCGGCTTCGAGCGCCTGCCGGTCAACGACCCCGAAGCAGACTTCCGCAACCGCTTCTGGAAAGCCGTCTGACCCCTTGGCACCCCTGGACGTGCGGCGGCATTGTCGCGACGCTCGAGCGGTGCCTGTCCGGGTGGGCACGGTGGTCGCATAACGACACCATCGAGCCGACACGGATGTCGTTTGAGCATGCCTGGAAAACCCCTGCTTGTTGCGGTCGCTGTTGTGGCCGTTGCACTCTCTCTGCTGATCACCAAAGCCGCCCCGCGCGCGCTGCCGGGTGAGCGCTTGTCGCCACCTCTGACCATCTTGCTCAACGACTGGCACAGCCAGCAGGTGTTCTCGTATATCGTCGGGCAACTGCTGGAACAGCGCGGTCAGGCGGTCGAATACCTCGACACCGACACCGTGCTCCAATTCGACGCGCTGGCAAACGGCGATGGCCATTTCCAGGTGGCTGTCTGGCACAACCGGATGGCAGATGATTTCGAGCGCGCCCTCGATCGGGGCGTGATCCACGCCGGCGAACACCCTTTGCGCTTCAGCGATGGATGGTGGGTGTCGGACGCGACCCTTGCGGCATGCCCCGACGCCGCTCAGTGGGACGGGCTGGTTGCCTGTGCGCAGCGCCAAGCCGGCGCAACGCCCGGAGAGGGCGAGGCATCGGGACAGCCGTTGATTGGCCGATTCGAGGGCCCTCCCGCAACCTTCGACCGCGACTACACAGACAGAGTGTCCCGACTTCGCATGCCGTTCAGCGTCGAGGTGGCGGACAGTCTCGGTGCGCTGCGGGCGAGCTGGGCGGCGTTTGACGCTGAAACCGGTTTGCCCGATGGAGCGCCCATACGCGCCGTCTACAACTGGTCTCCGAACACGCTCGGCGGCCCGGTTAATGGGCAGTTCGTGCGCTTTCCCGAACCCCGGATCGGGTGTTTCCGTGACCCGGGCTGGGGTCCCAACCCAGATGACACTGGTGATTGCGGTGACCCGGATTATTTCCCGGTCAGCAAGGCCGCCTGGGCCGGTGTGTTGGATAGTTTCCCGGACAGCTGGGCGTTGCTCAAGGCAGTCGAGTTCGATTCGACGGACTACCGTCAGATTCTCGATTGGATGGGCGCTCCCTCGGCGGAGCCGCGGAGTGTCGCGCGTCGCTGGATCGCCGCAAATGCCGATCGCATTGAGGCCTGGCCATAGCGCTATGATATGTCGCCACGCAGTGGGTGAACTATCAGGGGAACGCAGACATGGCAGATTCAATGCAATCGGTGGCAATTGTGACCGGGGCAGGCACGGGTATCGGAGAGGCAACCACACTGGCGCTGGCCAGCGCGGGCTATCGGGTGTTTCTGGTCGGGCGACGGCGCGAGCCGCTTGATGCGGTGATCGCCCGCGGTGCGGAAGTCGGTGCAACGGACGGTCAGTTGGTTGCCGTGCCGACCGATGTCGGAGACGAGCACGCGGTGGATCAGCTGTTCGAGCGTGTCGACTCTGAGGCCGGTCGGCTGGATCTGCTTTTCAACAACGCCGGCGCGGGTTCCCCGCCGGTGCCGATTGACGAATTGGCGGTAAGCGATTGGCAACGTGTAGTCGACGTCAATCTGACGGGCTTGTTTCTGTGTGCGCGAGGCGCCTTCGGCATGATGAAGCGCCAGCAACCCGGCGGTGGGCGCATCATCAACAACGGCAGCATTTCCGCCACGGCGCCAAGGCCGTTCTCGTCTCCCTACACCGCGACCAAACACGCTGTCACCGGACTGACAAAGTGCCTCGCGCTCGACGGTCGCCCACACCGCATCGCGTGTGGCCAGATCGATATCGGCAACGCTGCGACGGCCATGACAGAACCGATGATGGCCGGCGTGCTCCAGGCCAACGGCAGCACCGAGGTCGAGCCGCGCATGGACGTGCAGCATGTCGCCGACGCGGTGGTGCAGATGGCGGCCCTGCCGCTGGAGTCGAATGTGCTCTTCATGACCCTGATGGCGACCAACATGCCGTTTGTCGGCCGCGGCTGATTGCGCATCGGACTGCTACGCTTTGAGGTCCGCTCAATTGCCTGACGGACGACAATGCGTTCCTTCTCTCTGCCCTGTGCCGCGCTGATCACTGTCGCTGTGTTGGTGGGGTGTGCCACCACGCCCCCGAGTCGCAGTAACGACCTCTGTAGCGTCTTCTACGAGAAGAAAGGTTGGTACGAATCGGCGCGTGCGGCCCGTGATCGCTACGGTGCGCCGATCGCGTTGCAGATGGCCGTGATGCAGCAGGAGAGCAATTTCCGCCACGATGCCAAGGCGCCGCGCAACCGAGTGTTCTTCGGGCTGATTCCGTGGAGCCGAAAAAGCTCGGCCTACGGCTACTCCCAGGCGCTCGACGGCACCTGGGAGCACTATGTTCGCGACACCGGAGTCCGCGGGGCACGCCGCGACTACTTCG
>CALDHJ010000537.1 GCA_937941555.1 uncultured Granulosicoccaceae bacterium
GTCGATCTCGGTGATCATGTCGGCGAGCTGAAAGCTCACACCCTGAAATTTACCGATTGCCTGGCCGAACTGCTCGCGCTCGGCACACCAGGGCAGGGTGAGCTCGAATGCCCGCCGCGCGCGGCCGACACTCATTGCAGCCACCGTCAGGCGCGTGGCGTAGAGCCAGGTGTTCATGATGTCGAAGCCGCCGTGCAGCTCACCGAGGATCTGCGCCTGCGGCAGGCGGCAGTCCTTGAAGCTCAGAATACAGTTCTGGTACCCGCGGTGCGAGACCGAGTTGTAGCCCGGCAGGATCTCGAAACCGGGTGTGCCGCGGTCGACGAGGAAACAGGTGATCTTTTTCTTCTTGCCGCGTGGCGTGTCTTCTTCGCCGGTTGCGATAAAAACGATAATGAAGTCGGCGACGTTGGCGTGGGAGATGAAGTGCTTGCTGCCGTTGACCACCCAGTCGCCGCCGTCGAGCTTGGCGCTGCATTTCATGCCGCGCACATCCGAGCCGGCGTCGGGTTCGGTCATCGCGAGTGCGTCGAAGCGCTCGCCACGCACCACCGGGTACAGGTACTTCTCGCGCTGCTCGCCCTCGCAGGCCATGAGAATGTTCGAGGGCCGGCCGAAGAAATGGTTGAGCGCCATGCTGGCGCGCCCGAGCTCGCGCTCCACCAGCGTGAAGTCGAGGTGGTTGAGGCCTCCCCCACCGACTTCCTCGGGCATGTTGCAGGCCCAGAAGCCGATGTCCTTGCACTTCTGCATGATGTCTTGTGCGAGCTCGTCGGGAACGGCACCCGACTTGTCTACAGCGGCCTCGTGCGGGTAGATCTCGTTTTCGACAAAGCTCCGGACCGTCTCGACGATCAGGGTCTGCTCTTCACTCAAGCCGAAATTCATGTCTTGTCTCCGCTGAGGGTCTGTTCCCAGGCATTGAGGTCGCGCCCGGCGCCGTAGTCGGTGGTGCGCAGTGCGCGCAGGATGCCGACGAGGTTGGTGTCACGGATACGTTCGAGTTCGCGGATGCTGTGGGCACCCGATTGCGCATCGGACTGGTCGGCGATGGTCTGTACCAACTCGTCGGTCAGCTCCGGTACATCCATGAGCTTGGTCCAGGGCCATTGCAGACACGGTCCGAACTGGGCGATGAAGTGCGCCATGCCAGCCTCTCCGCCGGCGACGCGGTAAGTCTCGAACAGTCCCATCTGCGCCCAGCGCAGGCCGAATCCGTAGCGAATCGCATCGTCGATTTCCTCGGTGGTAGCAACCCCGTCCTTGACCAGCCACAGCGCCTCGCGCCAGACCGCCTCGAGAAAGCGGTCGGCGATGTGGGCATCGATTTCCTTGCGCACGCGCAGCGGCTTCATGCCGACCGATGTGAGCAGTGTGCAGGCCCGCTCGACCGTCTCGGGATCGGTTGCAACGCCGGCAACCACCTCGACCAGTGGCAACAGGTACACCGGGTTGAAGGGGTGGGCGACGATCAGTTGTTCGGGTTTGGGACTGCCTTTTTGCAAGTCTGTTGGCTTGTAGCCTGAGGTGCTTGACCCCACAACGCAGGTCTTGCTGGTGAATTTGGCGATTTCGACAAAGACGCTGTGCTTGATCTCGAGTCGCTCGGGCACGCTCTCCTGAACCCAGTCGGCGCCGGTGACGGCGGCCTCGACACTCTCTACCAGACGCAGTTGGCCCTCAGGTGGCAGCGGCACATCCAATACGGCAGGCAAGGCACCGCGCGCATTGTTGAAGACTTCGTCAAGTTTTCGCTGGGCATCGGGGTCTGGGTCGTAGACGTCGACGTCCCAGCCGTTGAGTGCAAAGCGTGCAGCCCAGCCGCCGCCGATGACGCCGCCACCGATCACGGCGGCTTTGGGGTGTGAGTCTTGTGTCATGGTGTGTGTCTCAGGCGATCAATGCGCGGTCGAGCGCGATCTCTGCGTGGATGGCGGTGGTGTCGTAGAGCGGCACCGGGGTGTCGTCCTGTTTGACGAGCAGGGTGATTTCGGTGCACCCGAGAATCACCGCCTCGCAGCCGTCTGAGGCGAGACGGTCGATGACTTCAAGGTAGCGCTCGCGGGAGTGATCGAGCACCTGGCCCAGGCACAACTCCTCGTAGATTACGCGGTGGACCAGCGCGCGATCGGCATCGTTCGGGACAACCACATCGAGCCCGTGCCGCTCGCGCAGTCGGCCGGTGTAGAAATCCTGCTCCATGGTAAAGGCGGTGCCGAGCAGGCCGACGCGACGGATGCCGGCTGCGACCAAGCGCTCACCCGTACCGTCCGCCAGATGCAGCAGTGGCACGGACAAGACCGACTCCACTGCTGGCGCGACCTTGTGCATGGTGTTGGTGCAGATCAGGATGAAATCGGCTCCGGCGGCCTCGAGCGATTGGCCGGCGCGCGCGAGAATGGCGCCGGCGGCGTCCCAGTCGCCAGCGTGTTGCAGAGTTTCGATCTCGGCGAAATCCACGCTGACCATCGCGATTCGGGCGCTGTGCAGACCGCCAAGGCGGGCCTTAACGCCTTCGTTCAGCCACTTGTAATACAAGGCGGTGCTCTCCCAGCTCATGCCGCCGATCAGTCCGATGGTTTTCATGGTGTCCTCAATAGGGGGCGATGGTGTCAGTGTAGCCATCGACACTGAGCACCTGTCCGGAGACCTTGTTGCCGGCGGGGCTGGCGAGAAAGAGGGCGGTGTTGACGATGTCATCGGCGTCGACCCAGGTCTTCATCGCTACGCCTTTGACGTAGCTGTCGCGAACGGTTTCGATCGAGAGTCCGCGCGCCTGAGCCTCTGCCGCAACCACCCGCTCCATGCGATCACCGGTGACGGCACCGGGTGCTATGGCATTGACTCGGATGCCGTGTTCGCCGAGTTCCATGGCGAGTGCGCGGGTGAGGCCGCCAATGGCCCACTTTGCACTCGCGTAGGGCGTGCGATTAGGGTAGGCGAGCAGGCCGGCGCTGGAGCTGGTGAAGAGCAGCAGACCCTGCCCCTGGGCTTTGAAGAGTGGGGCTGCGCGGCGCGCCGTGAGGAAGGCGCCGTCGAGATTGACTGCGAGTGTGCTGCGCCAGTCGTCGAGCGCGATGTGTTCGATTGGCCCGGCGGGGCCTGCGGTGCCAGCGTTGGCCCAGACCACATCGACACCGCCGAGGTGCTCCTCGACCCGATCGAACAAGGTGTCGATCGAGTCTTCGCTTGCAACATCGCAGAGCGAGCAGTCGATCTCGGGATAATCGGCTTGCAACGCGTCGAGCGCGGCCTGATCCACATCACATACCGCAACCGTGTCTCCACGCGCAGCAAAGGCCCGCGCCGCCGCCGCACCGATGCCGCTGGCACCGGCTGTGATCAGCACCCGCATGTTCAGGCGCCGCCCGGGGCGCGTTTTTGCAGGCCGAGGTTCTCGCGGACTTCGGCGGGGCCGATCACGCGCGAGCCGAGGTTCTCGATGACGGTCACGGCGCGCTCGACCAATTGCGCGTTGGTCGCCATCACGCCGCGCTCGAGGTAGAGGTTGTCCTCGAGGCCGACGCGCACGTTGCCACCTGCCAGCACACTCGCCGCGACATAGGGCATCTCGTTGCGGCCGATCGAGAAGGCCGAAAAGGTCCAGTCGTCGGGCACGTTGTTGACCATGGCCATGAAGGTGTTGAGGTCGTCCGGCGCGCCCCAGGGGATGCCCATGCAGAGCTGCACCAGCGCCGGTGAGTCGAGTACGCCCTCGCTGACGAGTTGTTTGGCCAGCCAGAGGTGGCCGGTGTCGAAGGCTTCGATCTCGGGCTTTACACCGAGTGCCGTCATCATGCTGCCCATGGCGCGCAGCATGCCCGGCGTGTTGGTCATGACGTAGTCGGCTTCGGCGAAGTTCATGGTGCCGCAGTCGAGGGTGCAGAGTTCCGGCAGGCACTCGGCGATGTGGGCGACGCGTTCGGTAGGGCCGATCATGTCGGTGGCCGCGTCATTCAGCGGCAGCGGTGACTCGCCGCCGCCAAACACGATGTCACCGCCCATGCCGGCGGTCAGGTTCAACACAACGTCGACCTCGGCATCTCGGATGCGGTCGGTGACTTCACGGTAGAGTTCGAGACGGCGGCTCGGCACGCCGGTGTCGGGATCGCGCACGTGGCAGTGCACTACAGCCGCGCCCGCCTTGGCGGCGTCTATGGCGCTCGCGGCGATCTGCTCCGGGCTGCGTGGCACGTGTGGCGACTTGTCTTGCGACGAGCCCGAGCCGGTCACGGCGCAGGTAATGAAGACATCGCGGTTCGGGGTCAGTGGCATGTCGGTGCTCCTCGGTGGATGGCGAAAGCATGCGCTGATCAGGCGCACAATGTTTTGCCTAATCGGAAGTGATATTGGCATAATCGGAAGATGTCGCACCCTACCCAGACTGTCGATGTGCTGCTGCTGCCGCAGAGCAACCTGATCTTGCTGTCAGCGCTGACCGAGCCGCTTCGGGCAGCCAACCGTCTGCTCGGCGAATCGCGTTTTTCGACCCGTCTGTGGAGCCTCGATGGTCAGTCGGTGGACACCACCGCGGGTTTTGCCGTGCCGGTCAGCGGACGCTTCGACCCGGACCAGCCCGAGCCGCTGTTGGTGGCGGCGAGCTACGGGGTAGAGCGCTTTATCCCGGCACTTCGGCACCCACTGAGCCGCGCGATGCGGTGTCGTCCCTTCATCGCCGCGGCCGACGGAGGCGTGTTGCTGTTGGCGGAGGCGGGCTTGTATAACGGCTACCAGGCGGCGCTGCACGCCGAAGATGTCGAAATGCTCGGTGCCCGCTGTCAGGCGGTTCGGTTGAGCCGACGCCGTTGGGTGATCGACCGCGATCGCGCCAGTGCGCGCGGCAGCGGCTCGGCAATCGAAATGATGTTGTCGCTGATCGAACGCTGGGCTGACCGGTCGCTCGCCGAGTCGGTGGCGCGGCTGTTCGATTTCGTGCCAGCCGACAGCATTGGTGCGCCGCGCGACACCACACGGGGCTTGCGAGACGACCGCGTGGCGCGCGTGCTCGATGCCATGGCGAGCCACCTCAGTGACCCACTCAGTGTCGAGCAACTCGCCGCACTGATCAACGTCACGCGTCGCGGGCTGCACGATCTTTTCAATCGCGAGCTGGGGACGTCGCCGCAAGCCGCCTATGTGCAGTGTCGGCTGGAGCGCGCGCGGCAATTGCTGGTCGAGAGTGACTGGCCAATTGCCGACATCGCACAGCAGTGTGGCTACGCGCAGGGCGCGAGTCTGTCGCGTGCCTACCGCGCGGCCTTCGGCGAGTCGCCGCAGGCATCCAGGCAACGTGCTGCACGGGGTGGGTCCGCACCCGAGTGACTCGTTCCAGATCGGTATTGCAGGGCGTGCTTACCCCACAATTCACGGGGCTGGAATGGCGATCAAGCAGGCTTGTGGCAACGACGGTCGACTCGGGAATCAGGCCTTGCTGTCGGCGGGGTCGAGGTTGATCGTCACACTCTCGGAGCCCAGTTCGCGCGAGTAGTCGACCACAACCCGGTAGTGCGGGTCTTCGACGCTGTTGACTTCCACCAGCGGCCCGGCGTTTTTGAGCAACAGGATACAGTCGGCGCTGAGGTGGGTGAGGTGCACCCGCTTGCCGAGGTTCTGGTAGCGAGTGGCGAGTGAATCTATTGCTTCAAGCGCCGAGTGATCCCAGACCCGGCAATCGCTGAAGTCGAGCACCACGTCGTCGGGGTCATTGCGGGGGTCGAACAGCGCCCTGAAGGTCTGGATCGAACCGAAAAAGAGCGGGCCGTGCAGCCGGTACACGCGAGAGCCTCTGTTGTCGTGGGTCTCGGCGACGATGTGGTGCGCGGATTTCCACGCGAACACCAAGGCCGACGTGATCACGCCTACGATCACGGCCACCGCGAGGTCGGTGAAGACGGTGGTGACGGTCACCAGCAGCATCACCAGGTAGTCTTCCTTCGGCACTTGCTTGAGCACGTTCAGCGAGGCCCAGGCGAAGGTCTTGAAGACGACGAAAAACATCAGGCCTACGAGCGCGGCGATCGGAATCGCTTCGATCAGCGACGAACCGGCCATGATGAAAAAGATCAGAAACGCCGCAGCGGCAATGCCGGACAGGCGGCCCCGGCCACCGGAATTGATGTTGATCATCGACTGGCCAATCATCGCGCAACCGCCCATGCCCCCGAAGAAGCCGGTAACCACGTTCGCGATGCCTTGTCCGAAGCACTCCTGGGATGCACGGCCACGGGTCTCGGTCATCTCGTCGATCAGGTTCAGCGTCAGCAGCGATTCGATCAGCCCGATTGCGGCGAGGATCAACGAGTAGGGCAGAATGATCCAGAGCGTCTCCATCGTCAGGGGCGCCTGGGGAATGTGAAACTGCGGCAGTCCGCCCGACACGGCTGCGAGATCAGCCACGACGCGGGTGTCGATGTTGAACCCGATC
>CALDHJ010000538.1 GCA_937941555.1 uncultured Granulosicoccaceae bacterium
GAGCCGTTGCATGAGCGGGGTCGCCGAACTCGCCGTGCCGCTCACCGTCGACACCGGCGTCGGCACGAGTTGGGACGAAGCGCACTAGCGGCGGTCAGCGTTGTCTTGTGCGAGTGGCTGTGACCACAGCGCGGCCGCGCAAGCCGCTGCGGCGAGTGCAAAGAGACTGGCACCGAGCATCACGTCAACAAAGGCCGCGTCTAGCGCGTCGACCAGCGCGAGGCGAGCCTGCGGTTGCAGCGCGGCGGGCAGCGCGCTCAGATCCGCTTGCGCGAGCGTGTCGGCGGCGCCGCGCACGACCGGTTCGATAGCCGTGCGTGCCCCTGCGTCGCTGACCATGTTGCTGAGGCTGTTGTCGAGGTGGTGTCGGTAGCGCAGCGCGAGCAGTGCGCCAAAGAGGGCAATGGCGAAGAGGTTACCGATGCGGGTCACCGCGTGGTTGATGCCGGAGGCGAGGCCGCTCTCGTCGGTGTCGACGCTGTTGAGGACACCGGTCGTCAGCGGTGTGACCATCAAACCCGCCGACACGCCGAGCAGCGTCATGACCACGGCGCCCGACCAGGGCGTGCGTAGCGCGACCAGTGCAGCGGCCGACGCAGTGGCAATGGCGATGCCGATGGCGCCGTAGAGCATCGGGCGCCGATAGCCGACGCGGTCTGACCAGTCGCCAACGGGTCGCGCCATGAGGCTGATGCAGATGCCCAGCGGCAGCATGTTCAGTGCAGCCTCCGAGGCGCTGAGACCGAGCGATGTGATCAGGAAATAAGGCACCAGAAACATTACGGCCATGAAGGCGGTAAAGACGGTCAGGCAATAGACGTTGAGCAGCACGAATTCGCGGTTGACGAGAAAGTGTGCAGGCAGGATCGGGCGGACCGCGTGTCGCTCCCAGAGCACAAACGCCACGAGCCCAATCGCGCCCATCACCCAACCCGGCCAGACCTGCAGTGATGCGGCGGCGTGCAGTGAGAGATTGATCGTCGCAAACACCAGGGCCGCCAGCGACAGTGTCAGCAGGCTTGCGCCCGGCCAGTCGAGCGGCACGGGCTTGCGCTCGTTGCCGCGCGGAACAGCAACGGCAGTCAGAGTGATGGCGATCAGACCGAGTGGAATATTCACCCAGAAGGCAAAGGGCCAACCGCCGTTGTCAACCAGAAAGCCACCGATAACCGGACCCGCCGCCGCGGACGCCGAGGCCGCCGCCGACCACATGCCAACAGCACGACCGCGCTGTTCAGGCGGGTAGAGGCGGGCAATGATCGAGAGCGATTGTGGCAGCATCAGGGCGGCGCTCGCCCCCTGTGCCGTGCGCGCTGCGATCAGCCAGGCGCTGTCGGGTGCGGCGGCGCAGGCAGCCGACGACAGTGTGAAGCCCGCGATGCCAAGCAGGAACAACCGGCGCGGACCGTAGCGGTCTCCGAGTGCACCGCTGATGACGAGCAGCGCGCAGAGCGCGAGCAAGTAGGTGTTGGCGATCCACTGCAGGGCGGCGAAACTGGCGCCGAGGTCGCGCTGAATGCTGGGCAACGCAATGTGGACAATCGTGCTGTCGATGAAGCCCATACTCGACGCGATGATGGTGGCGCTGAGTGCCAGGCCGCGTTGCCATCGCGTGGGTGGGGGCATCGTCTGTCTGCCGCGGGTCGGGCGCAGCAGTGTGGCACACTGTCGAGCCGCTGAGCGATGTGTTTCCAGATGAGCAACCCTGTCCCCTATCGTGCCCAGCTGGGCAATTTGCGCGTGTTTCAACCCGACGCGGACGACAAGCTCACCACCATCATGGCGGTGCGCGCGGCCTTCGGCATGCTGGGTGATGTGGAACTCGATCGCGAGCACCTGCGCCCGGACGAGCGCCGGCTGTCGGTCGCCGACGGTGACACGATCATCGGTGGCTGTTTCGCCTATGCCTACCGCATGAGTCTGCCCGGTGGTGCGGATGTGCCGGTTGCCGGTTTGGCTGGCGTAGGCGTTTCACCCGATGCGCAGGGGCGCGGTGCGTTTCGGCCCTTGTTGGAGGGCCACATCAAGCAAAGCGCGGCACTGGGCGACGCGGCCTCCATTCTCATGGCATCCGAGTCGGGTCTCTACGGTCGGTTCGGCTATGGTCAGGCGACCGACATGGCGGTGTGGCAGCTCGATGTGCGGGATTTTGCCTTGCAGTCGGGATTCGAGACTGCCGCTGGCCGGATGCTGCTCCTGGACAATGTCGAGGACACGATTGCCCGTGTGGCACCCGTGCACGAAGCCGCCTGCCGTCGGCGCGGTGGCGACGTATTGCGTGACGCAGAATGGTGGCCGCTAGTCCTCGGTGCGGCCAAACGCAGCTGGTTTGGCGGCGGCCCGCAGTTTGTCGCCGCGTGGGAAAACCCGGCGGGGGAGCTCGATGCCTATGCGCTCTACGTGCTCGAAGACGTCGCCGACGATGCGGGCCAGCCCGGCACGCCGGCCAACCGGCTGACCATTCGGGAACTCGTTGCGCGTTCTGTGGACGCCGAGACTGCACTGTTCGCCGCCCTGTGCCGGGTCAGCTGGGTGCGCGAAGTGGTCTGGGAGCTCGCCCCCGTCGATCCGCCGGTCAAAAACCGCATGACTGACCCGAGGCAACTGCGTCAGCACCGGCGCCTCGACATGAGTTGGTTGCGGCCGCTCGACCCGGCAGCCTTGTTGACCGGGCGGCACTACCTCTCTGACGGTCAGGTGGTGATCGACTACAGCGACCCGGTGTTGCCATCGCGATCAGGTGTGATGGAGCTGACGGTGACAGACGGGGTGCCGTCGATCTCGCCAGCTGACCCCACGCCCGAAGCGGTCACGCTCCGACCGGATACGCTCGGTCAGCTGCTGCTCGGCGGTACCCGCGTGCTTGAGCTCGTCGAATCGGGACACGTGACCGGCTCTGTTGCCGCCCTGCGTGCGCTGGATCGGCTGTTGCTGACTGAGCGGGCACCGTTCAATCTCACCAAGTTCTAGCCCGGGCGTGAGATTGCACCCGCTGTCCGCCCAGGCCTTGCTCATGAGCGTGCAAACGGCGCCATTCGAGCTGCCATGGCCCGCTCGGGCGCGTACACTAGCGTCCCAATAGTCGCAGCGACATAGTAAGGAGTAGCCATGCGTTGGCGCGGTAAACGACGCAGCAGCAACATTGAGGACCGTCGTGGTCAGTCCGGCGGTCGCCGCATGGGACGGCGCGCGGGCATGGGCGGTGGCATGACCATCATCGCCTTGATCGCTGCGATGATTTTCGGATTCGATCCCAGTGCCTTGCTTGGCGTGCTCGGCGGTAGCAGTGCGCCGGCGCCGCAAAGCCGGGCACCGAGCAATGGTCAGGATGCCGAAGTGGTCGAATTTCTGGGCGTGGTGTTGGCCGACACCGAGCAGGTCTGGGGCGAGATGTTCCAGCGCGCCGGCTTGCAATACAAGCCGCCCAAGCTCGTGCTCTACAACGACGCGACACCGACAGCCTGTGGCACCGGACAAGCGGCTGCGGGGCCCTTCTACTGCCCGGGCGACCACAAGCTCTACCTCGACCTGAGTTTTCTGGCTGAATTGCAACGAATGGGAGCGCAGGGCGACTTCGCACTGGCCTACGTGATTGCACACGAGGTCGGGCACCACATCCAGACACTCGAGGGCACTGCCGCCAAAGTGCAGCGTGCCCGCCAGCAGATGAGCCAGACCGACGGCAACCGGGTGCAAGTGGCAATGGAGCTTCAGGCTGATTGTTACGCTGGTGTGTGGGCGCACCACGCCCACAACGACCGCAGTCTGCTCGAGCCCGGTGACATCGAAGAAGGCATGGGGGCGGCCGCTGCCGTGGGCGATGACACCCTGCAGCGCAAGGCCGGCCGTCGCGTGGTGCCCGAGGCGTTCACGCATGGCTCATCGCAACAACGCACCGAGTGGCTCATTCGCGGCCTGCGCACTGGCAACGTGCAAGACTGCGACACGTTTTCCTGATCCCGTGACCGGGCCGCGCGTCTCGGTCTTGATGCCGGTTCGAGACGGCGGTGCCTGGCTGCGGGATGCGGTCGACAGTGTGCGCTCGCAGACACTGACCGACTGGGAGCTGGTCCTGGTCGATGACCACTCCCGCGACGGGGCGTCGGCCGCTCTCGCCCCCGACCCGCGCATTACGGTCGTGCCCAATCGAGGCCGAGGATTGGTCGATGCACTCAACACCGGCCTTGGCGTGTGCCGCGCGCCCTTCGTTGCCAGACTCGACGCCGACGACCGCATGCACCCCGATCGCCTGTGGCTGCAACTGGCGGCAATGCAACAGCAACCAGCGTTGAGTGTGGTGGCCAGCCGCGTACGCGCGTTTCGCGACGACGGGCCCGTGCCCGACGGCATGCGGCGCTACCTCGCGTGGCAAAATCGGCTGACGGGCCACGAGGCCTTGCGGAACGCCGTTTTCGTGGATGCGCCCATGGCACACCCGAGCGTGATGCTGCGGCGTGACGCGCTACACGCGCTGGGGGCCTACCGCGATTCGATGTGGGCCGAAGATGTCGACCTCTGGATGCGCGCGCGGGCGGCGGGTTGGCGTTTTCGAAAATTGCCACTCACCCTGACGGACTGGCGCGACCACACGGCGCGCTTGACGCGAACCGATCCCCGGTGCGCACCAGATCGGTACATCGCCGCTCGAGCTCACTATCTCGCAAACAGTGTATTGCAAGGGCGGCAAGTTGCGCTCTGCGGAGGCGGCAAGCACGCCATCCGCCTGTGTCGGGCGCTGCGCGCCGAGGGGGTGGTGGTCAGCCACTTCTACGACATTGCCGCCCACCGCGTCGGTGGCACACGACAGGGCTGTCCGGTGTTGCCGCTGTCTGCGATGTCCGAACTCGAGACTGGCATTTTTGTCCTGGGGTGCGTTGCGAGACCGCGTGCGCGCAACGAACTGGCCACTGCCCTGCAGCGCGCAGGGCTCATTGAGGGCGAGCAGTTTCTGATGGCAGCCTGACGGCGGCTGCTGTCAGTCGTTGCTCGATGTGCTCAGCACCAACACGGCGTTTCCGCGTTGCTCGATGGTGGTTTTTTCCCGCGAGGCGGCGCGGCTGACTTCGGTAAAAGA
>CALDHJ010000539.1 GCA_937941555.1 uncultured Granulosicoccaceae bacterium
ACAAGGAGCTGACCGTGAGCACAGACCTGCACGTCCACCAAGCCCTCGCCCGCGCCCTCAAAGACCACGGCGTCGACACGCTGTTCGGCCTCATGGGCGACGCCAACCTCTTCATGGCGGACAGTTTCGTGCGCGAGTGTGACGGCCAGTTCATCCCCGCAGCACACGAGGGCAGCTCGGTGCTCATGGCACTGGCCTACGCCCAGGTGTCCGGCAAGGTCGGTGTTGCGACCGTCACCCACGGCCCGGCCCTGACCAATTGCCTGACGGCGTTGGTTGAAGGCACACGCGGCAAAGTACCGATGGTCCTGCTCGCCGGGGACACGCCTGTCAATCAGCCACGGCACCTGCAAGGCATCGATCAGCGCGAAGTGGTGAAAGCGAGCATGGCGGGCTTTGTCCAGTTGCGCGAACCCGCGACCACCTGCATGGATGTCGCGCGCGCCTTCTACCGCGCCCAGGTCGAGCGTCGGCCGATCGTGCTGAACATGCCGGCCGACTTCATGTGGGAGTCGGTCGCCTACGAGACACGCGTCATGAGTGTCTTCACCGACCCGGGCGGGGTCGCGCAGGGCGACATCCTCGACGAGGCCGTCGGCATGATCGCCTCGGCCCGCCGGCCGCTGATTCTCGCTGGTGCCGGCGCCGTGTCGGCCCGCGAGCAGCTGATCGCACTCGCCGACCGCCTGCAGGCGCCGCTCGCAACAACTCTCAAGGCCAAGGGCCTGTTCAACGACCACCCCTACAACATGGACATCTTCGGCACGCTGTCGACACCGGCCGCCTACGACGCCATGGCAAAATCCGACTGCATCGTTTGTTTTGGGTCGGGCTTGCACGACTTCACCACCGACCGCGGCAAGCTGATGAAAGACAAGCGCGTGGTCCAGGTCGACATCGACGCCACCGCCATCGGCGGCGGACTGCACCCGGACGTGGCGCTGGTCGCCGACGCCGGTCTCACCGCCGACACCATCCTCTACTGGCTGAACGAGGCCGAGATCCCCGGCAGCGGCTTCACCGACGAGCTCGACACCGACACCCTGACACACCACCCGGTCGGCCCGTCGAACACCGCCGACGGCTGCGTGAACTACGTGCACGCACTGCAGCGCCTCGACGCCGCGCTGCCCCCCGACCGGATTCTGGCGACCGACGGCGGTCGCTTCATGACCGAAGTCTGGTGCCGCATCGGCGCGCCCGATCCACGGAGTTTCATCGTCACGGTGGACTTCGGCTCGATCGGCCTCGGGCTGCAGGAGGCCATCGGTGCCTGCGTCGCGGCACCTGACCGACCGGTCGTGCTCTTCAGCGGCGATGGCGGATTCATGATGGGCGGCATCAACGAATTCAACACGGCCGTGCGGCTCAACCTCGATCTCATCGTCATCGTCGCCAACGACAGCGCTTACGGCGCCGAGCACATCCAGTTCCTCGATCGCCAGATGGACCCGAGTCTCTCGACTTTCAATTGGCCTTCTTTTGCGAACACTGCGGTCGCACTTGGCGGACAAGGCCTGCAAGTGCACAACAATGATGAGCTGGAGGCGGCCCTTGACGCGCTCGACAGCCGCACCGGACCCCTGCTCATAGAGCTCAATCTCGACCCGCACGATGTGCCGCGCATGCGGATCTGACGCGCTCAATCCCTGTAAAACACGCTGATTGCCGGGCACTCTGCGTCCCATTGCCAGCGTGCACGACGAACCGCGACCCGTCACCACCACCCGCCCATACCGACACGTCAGCCGTACACCACACGGCGTCTGCACCCTCTCGACGCTCGGTGCATTGTCCTGCGCAGGACCCGCGCCCGCATGGACTATATTGCATCGTTGCGATACATTTGAGGCCTACACTCAACGCTGCGATGTCGCTCACTGATTCCAAATCGCGAACCAACGTGATCACGTAATGCGGCCCTCCACCAACGGGTCGGAGCGGCAATCGACGCGCACGGATAACAAACAAGGGCCCCACCCCACGCGGGCTCTACACGAATCGAGGGTAACGGGAGGCACTCATGTTCAAACAACTCAAAACCGCAAGCCTGGCCTTACTGGCTGCGCTGCCGGCAACCGGCGCTATGGCAGAAGTCAACCTGACGTCCAACACCGCTGGCGCCGGCACCGCTGTCGGGCTGACCGCAACCGCCCTGGTCGAGTACGCCACTGACCGCGGCATTGCCAACATCCAGTTAAAGGATGGCCAGACCGGAACCAACTATGTTCAAGCCCTGGCCGAAGGCAAGGTCGACATCGTCAACGGTCCGTTCATCCTGCCGTTTCTGCTGACCCGCGGCGCGGGCCCCTACGCCAAACTCGGCAAGGAAAAAGGCGCCGAGCTCGGCCCGAACATTCAGTTGCTCTACCCCTACACCTTGAGCATCTTCAGCCTCTACGCCTACGACGCCAAGGGCATCAAAGGCTGGGGTGATCTCAAGGGCCGCAAAGTGTTGAACGGGCCGCCACGCGGCGCCGCCACCACCAACTCGCGCGCGCTGGTGCAATTGTTCGGCGGTGCAAAAGCGGAAACCGACTACGAGTCGGTCACGGTCAACTGGAATCAGGCGGCCTCGGCCGTCATCGATGGCACCGCTGACGTCGCTGCGATCCCGGTCATGTTCCCCGGACCGCGCGTGACCCGCGCCGGTGCCGCAGGCGCGATGACAATGTTCTCGCTGCCCAAGGACACCTTCGAGACCGAGCAGGCGCAGAAGCTCCTGAACAAGCCCGGGTCGGTTGCGTACACCATCCCGCTCGCGCAAGCGCAAGCCAGCATGGGTGACAACTGGACCGTGGTCTCGGAAGACGACACCTTCCGCGGCATGGCGGTCACCGGTGGCGATTTCGTCAACAAGAGCATGGACGAAGAACTCGCTTACCAGCTGACCAAAGCGCACATCGAGAACCTCGAGTCGCACAAGCAACTCGCACCCTTCATGGCCACGCTCAACTTCGGTGTACTCGATCCGAAAGTGGCGGGTCTGTGCGGCCCGAACCCGGTCAAGTTTCACCCAGGCGCTGTGCGGGCCTGGGAGGAAGCGGGTCAGACGGTCGCCGACTGCGCAAAGCCCTGAGGCGCTGATACGACCTCAGGAACCCAATGAGGGCGCCCGTTTTAACGGCGCCCTCTTTTATTTACAAGCCCTGTCCATTCACATCGCGTCAGAGACACATGGTCACTCAGGCTCCCGCCCAAAAAGCGAAACTGGAATCCACCGGACCGGTAGACGATCTCGTCTATTGGCTGGGCCTCGCGCTGGTTGTGGTCGGTCTGCTCAACGTGACGCCGGCGATACCCGGGTGGGATGAGCTGTGGCGCTCGATCACCGGCATCGCCCACTTCAAGATCCGGCGCTTCCCAAGCGAGTGGCTCTACCCGATCGTGTTTTTCTGGATGATGCTGATCGTCGCACTGAAGCACTCCATGTGGCGCAGCTGGGCCGGCAAATCGGCGAGCACACGGCGGTTCGGGCTGTTCGCGGATTTCTCGCTGGTACTGGCGGCAGCTGCGATTTCGCTGAGCTACCTGACCGAGCTCGAAGCGGTCTGTCTCGTCGACGTGGTCAAGGGCGACCGCGCATACCTGATGCAACAAGCACTCGACGCCGACATCGAGTACGCCGAGATGCTCGGCCTGCCGATCCCCGACACCGCCGATGACCCGGCGTGTCAGAGCACCACCGGCGCCTGGCTGCCGCTCATCCTCTTTGCCTCGATCGTCGTCTTCCTGATCTGGAACATCAAGGTCTGGGGCCTGCCGCTGGTGCTGGTGTCGCTCGCGATCGCGGCCTACACCTTCGCCACCGTCATGAACTGGTACGTCAACGGCGCAGAGGAGCAGAACAAGTACCTCATCACGATTCTCAGCAGCGAGGAGCCACGCAGCCTCACCTCCGGTCGCGAGTTCGTGCGCGACGCACTGATCAACAACACGGCCGGTTTGCTGGGCCGCTTCATCAACGTGCTGCTGCTGTTGGTGTTCCCCTACATCATCCTCGGCGCGCTGTTCGGCCGCTGCGCCGGCGGGCAGGCGCTGATCAAGCTCGCGTTCTCCGCAACGCGCAACCTGCGAGGCGGCCCCGCGCACGCCGCCGTCGTGTCTTCTGCCATGTTCGGCACCATCACCGGCGGGCCGGTCGTGAACGTGCTGTCGACCGGTGTGCTGACCATCCCGATGATGCTCAAACGCGGTTTCTCGAAAGTGTTTGCCGGCGGCGTCGAGGCCGCGGCGTCGAGCGGCGGCTCGATCATGCCGCCGATCATGGGGGTGGCCGCCTTCATCATGTCGGCGATGACCGGTGTGCCCTACCGCGAGATCATCATCGCAGCCATCATCCCGGCGCTCTTCTACTTCTTCTGCCTGTTTCTGTCAGTGATCTTCCAGGCGCGAAAACAGAATATCCAGGCGGTCGGTGAGCTCACCGACGACATGCGCCTGACCGGCGAAGACCGGCTCCACCTGATGCAGATCTTCCTGCCGGTGTTGCTGGTGCTGTTCCTGCTGCTCACGCCCAAGGACGCGGTGGGTTGCAGCTGGATCTCGGTCCTGCTCGGCACCGTTGTCGAACACAACGGCGACGCCTGCTCCGTGGTGTCGATGCCGTGGATCGTGGAGCTGTTCCAGAACGCCGCCGGGGACGCGAGCGCGGCCGGGTGGTGGGCGGTTGCACTCTTGCTGGTGTTGATGCTGCTCGACAAGGAATTTCGCGCCAAGCCGAAGAAGATTCTCGACGGACTGGCACAGGCCGGCGTGACAGTATCAACCTTGTATCTGATGTTTCTCGCCGTCACCGTGATCGACGTGTGCCTGAACTTCACTGGCCTCGCCAAGTTCGTGGCCGTCGACGTGCTCGGGTACCTCAAGAGCTTCGACGTGTCGGTTTCCTCGGCCGGCTTCCAGCTCTTCGCACTGTTCCTGACCATGCTGCTGGCGGTGCTGCTCGGCATGGGCATGCCGGCGGTGCCGGCCTACATCAACGTCGCGCTGCTGATGGGCCCGATGCTGATCGGACTCGGCATCGCGACCTTCACCGCGCACATGTTCGTCTTCTACTTCGCAGTCGCCTCGGCGATTACGCCACCGGTGGCGCTCGCCGCCTTTGCCGCCTCGACCATCACCAAGGCCGACCCGATGCGCACCGGCTTCTCGGCGGTCAAATCCGGGATCGTGATGTTCACCATCCCCTTCGTCTTCGCGATGTACCCGGAGCTGCTACTGATCGACAAGGCCGTGCTCGACCCGAGCACCGGACTCTTTCTCGCCGGCTACGACGGCGGCACCGACCTCGCCTGGTTGACACTCCTGCTCGCACGCCTCGCCATCGCGCTCTACCTCGTGACCAGCGCGCTCTCCGCCTACGACCAGTCGGCACTCAACGCGCCGAACATCGGCCTGCGCCTGATCATTGCCGTACTGGTCATGTTCAAACCGGTCGAGGTCTTCGTGCCGGCCTTGATCGCGGCCTGCGCACTGATCGTGGTCCACCAGATGCGACACCGGTCAACACCACAGGCAGCCTGACAACCACCCCGGCGCCGAACGAACGCGGACACTGCCATGACAGACGCCCCGAATATTCTCTACGTGATGGTCGACCAGCAGCGCGCCGACTGGCTCGGCTGCTACGGCCACCCGGTGGTGAAGACGCCACACATCGACGCGCTGGCCGACACCGGCACCCGCTTTGACGAATTCCACGTCGCCACACCGATCTGCATGCCGAACCGTGCGAGCTTCATGACCGGGCGCATGCCCTCGCTCAACGGGCTGCGCTACAACGGTTGCGCCCTGCCCGAACGCGCCAACACCTTTGTCGACGTATTGCGGGCGAGCGGCTACGCCACCGCGTCAATCGGCAAGAGCCACCTGCAGCCGATGACTGCGATGCAAGCACGGCACGCAGGACGCGACCTCGACGGGCCAATCAGCGAGGCGTGGAAACCCGACCCAGGCCGCTACGATTGCGAAGAACCGCTGCGCTACCAAAGCGACGAGCCCGCCGACTTCCCGTCGCCCTACTACGGCTTCGACCACGTCGACATGGTCACCGCACACGGCGACAAGGCGAACGGCCACTATCGCCAATGGTTTCGCGACAAGCACCCCGACTGGGAAGCACTGCACGATCCAGCCAACGAACTGCCGCACGACTACAGCTGCCCACAGGCCTACCGCACCCCGGTCCCGGAAGAGAGCTACCCCACCGCCTACATTCGCGACCGCGCGCAGGACTACCTGACCGCACACACCGACCGCGAGCGCCCTTTTTTCTGTTACGTGTCGTTCCCTGACCCGCACCACCCGTTCAACCCGCCCGGAAAATATTGGGATCGGTACGACCCGGACGACTTCGATCTGCCAACGCGGTTCGAAGACCACCGCAACCCGCCGCCGCCACTGCTCGCGGCGAGACAGTATTTCGAGGAGCACGGCGGCGGCCAGCGCACACCGCAGCACGCGTTCATGGAAACAGACCGCCACGTGCGCGAGGCGATGGCACTGACTGCAGGCATGATCAGCATGATCGACGATGCAGTGGGCGAACTAGTGCAAACGCTCAAGGACACCGGCCAATACGACAACACCGTGATCATCTTCAACGCTGACCACGGCGACTACCTCGGTGACTTCAACATGCTGCAAAAGGGCGCATGGGCCCAGCGCTCGATCCACCGTGTACCGATGATCTGGTCAGACCCGCGCAAGCGCGAGGCACGCACCACGGCGGCACTCGCGTCGACCATCGACATCTCGGCAACGATCCTCGATCGCGTGGGTGTTGCGCCCTACAACGGCATGCAGGGGCAGAGTTTCCTCGACAGCATCCACAGCAACGCTCCCCACCGAGACGATCTCCTGATCGAATTCAACGACGGCTTTGCGCGCGACGGATTCACAGCCAGCGCCCGCGTGCGCACGCTGGTCACCCACGACTGGCAGTTGTCGGTCTACAAGGATCAGGACTGGGGCGAACTCTACGACCTCAAGCACGACCCACGGCAAACCCACAACCTCTGGGACAGCGCCGACCACGCCACCGTCAAGGCGCAGCTGTTCGAATCACTCACGCAGCAGCTGATCGCGCAACTGGACGAGAGCCCGCTGTCGAGCCGACTCGCGTAGCGAGACACCGCCGTCACACATCAACCCATCAGACGGCCTGAGCACCAGACCGGCTGTTGCGCCAAACGCGGTACGCTTCAAGCCCTGCCAGTGGCAGAAAATGCACCAGCGCCGGGCCTGCGCTGTAGTGGATGAAGATCCAGTGCAGGAGCGTGGCTACTGCCGCGACGTAGACCGTGCGCTGCAGGGTTTTCCAACGCGGGCCAAGCGCCCGCACGGCCGAGTCGGTGGACGTGAGGGCGAGCGGCACGAAGATCGCCATCGCGAGCCAACCGGTCCAGATTCCGAGCGAGAAGAACTGCCCCAGAATCGCCTGCAGGCTGCCCACGTCCACCACATACAAAAACGTGTGAAAGGCCGCGTAACCAAATGCCGCCACCCCGAAATAGCGTCGTCGCTGAATCATCCAGCGCCAGAAGCCGGACGCCGGGAACAACATGCGCATCGGCGTCATCACCATCGCGATGATCAGAAACCGCGCGGAAAACTCACCAGTCGGGTGCAGTAGAAATTCCGCCACCGGCTTGCCGTTGGGCGAAGGGTTGCCGCTGATCAACAAACCGACCATCGGCAGCGACGGCAATGCCAGCAGCGCCCAGATGAAATAACGCGAATCCACTACACGACGCAACATACCAAGGCCCTTCTGTATCGGATAACAAAAGTGTACGCACCCCGGGCCGCGTGCCAACCGCGTTTACACAACTTTACCGCTTGGCGAAACCTGTTATGCCAAGGGCGGCCAGATTGCCGATTTGCGCGTGTCCTCCGGGACGAACACCACCCACAGCGGTTCACCCGGAAAATGATCGAGGGCGGTTGCGTCCCAAGTAGTCTTCTGGCCCTGACAGTACCGGCCGTCGTGTTCCCATCGGTAGCGAATCATGTAGGGGTGCTTGCCGTTGACGGTCAGGGTTTCGTCATAACCCACAAACGTGACCTCGCCCTCGCCGGTTGCACCCGACTTGAGCGCGGCGATGCGGTTGCTGGCGGTGGTCCAACTCTGTCGCACCATCAAGCCACCGACGCCCGTGAAGATCAGCGAAAAGCCGAGCGTCGACACCGATATCAGCAACCCGATCAGCGCGACCGCTGAACCGAACCAGAACAGCGCGCCGTATTTCAGTTTGTGTTCAAAGGCACGCGGGATGGGCCGGGGTGTCGCAGGCGGACGAGGCCCCCGGTCAGGCCCCGGCGGCAGCGGCAAGGTACCCCCACAGTTGGGGCAGTTGGTGACGGTAACCGGGGGCGGCACCTGGGTCTGGCACCAGCCACAG
>CALDHJ010000540.1 GCA_937941555.1 uncultured Granulosicoccaceae bacterium
CCTGTTCAGGCGTCAAAGCGAGACACAAGCCGAAGTGGAGCTGCCGGACTACGTCAAGGACATTCTCGCAACCGAGACCGCACTGCTGAAAGATCGATTGGAAGCCTTGCACAACGACAATCGGTCTGTCTCATGAAAACAGTTTTGCTGACGCACCGGTATTTCTGGCCGGACACATCACCGTACGGCCTGATCCTCAGAGAACTAGCGGAAATGCTTGACAGCAAATTTGATGTGCAAGTCTTTTCAACCGTTCCGTCCTACAGCAAGACCACAACAGGAACGCCCACCACATTAGGTGAACCTGGCGGCGTCACACGAATCACGACACTGAATGAACACACCCTGGGCTTGCCGGGCCGCGCCCTGAACGCCATATGGTATGCCGTGCGCTTGTTCATCCATATCATCCGGCATCGTCCTTCACTGGTCACTGCCTCAACCTTCCCGCCCGTGCTGGCAGCTTTAGCTGCTGCGCTGGCCTGCAAGATCACCCGATCCCGATTTGCCTACGTGCTCATGGATGTTTATCCCGATGTCGTGTTTCTCGGTAAGCCGCACAACTTGGTCTACACCACACTCGCGGCGATTGATAATTTTTCTCTGCGTCTGGCTGATCACATCGTCGTGTTGTCCGAAGATATGAAACAATCACTGGTACGCCGCGGAATCTGGGCGGACAACATTCGCACCATCCCGAACATCGAACTCGGACGCGCAGAGGCGCCTGTGGACACTCCGCCTTTACCAACTTTCGACACCTCGCGATTGACCATCGCCTTTTGTGGCAACATCGGCCACTTTCAGGGACTCGATACATTCAGGAGCGTTGTGCGCACATTGTGTCAGCGTGGTGTCGCTCGCATCGTCTTCATGGGCGAGGGCAAGTACAAACCAGCACTGCTCCAATACTTCAAAGACAACGCCGTCGAGCACGTACACTTCATCGACCGTATGCCGATCCACACGGCACGAACACTGATGGCAAACGCCGATCTGAACCTCGTCTCACTGTCTCCGGGGGTTTCTGACTGCTCTTTCCCGAGTAAGGCGAGCACGATCTGCTCAGTTTCAGGTCCGCTGCTGGTTTACGACAGCCCTCAATCGCAGCTGCGTCAGCTCGTATCGAAACACGGTGCAGGTATCACCGGTGACCACACACAACACAAAAAAATCGTTCAAGAAATCTCTGAGCTGCACCAGAATCGCGAGAGGCTTAAAGAATTCAGGGACGGATCAGCCCGTTTGTACGACGCGCATTTCGAACGCACTAGAATCATCTCGGCGTGGCACAAGCTTATTTCAGAGGGCACCAACGCCGCCGGCGTCAGCACAAACCGGTGTGGACAATGAAGCGTGCGTTCGACCTAGTGACGTCAGTGACGGGGCTGATCGTCTTAGCCCCCCTGTTGCTCGTTGTTGCCTGTATCACCGTCTGGTCCGATGGCCTGCCGATACTGTTCAAGCAAGAGCGTACGGGTCGCCACGGGCGACGGTTCAACATCCTGAAATTTCGCACCATGACCAACAAGACCACCAACGGCGGCAGGCAATTCGACGCTGGGGACAATTCAAGGGTCACCCGATTTGGCCATCTCCTCAGAAAATCCAAACTCGACGAGCTGCCGCAGCTGTTGAATGTGTTAACCGGTGATATGTCGGTCGTCGGCCCGAGGCCCGAAGTCCCGTATTGGACCGACGCCTTTGCAGAGCGTTGGGAGGCGGTATTATCCATTCGCCCTGGTATCACCGACCCGGCCTCCATCGAATTCAGGCACGAAGAGAGCATGCTTTCGCAATCGGACAACCCTGACAAAACCTATGCCGAGCAAATCCTGCCGCGCAAACTGGACCTGTATGAGCAGTACTCGCGAGAACACACAATGGCAGGGGACCTCAAAATCATCTTCCGCACCCTTCAGGAGATCTTCAAATGAAGGTGCCGTTCGCAAAAGTGGATTGCAGCGGAAACGAACTCGAGTATGTCAAACGTGTGCTCGAGTCCGGTTGGCTGACAACAGCCTCCATGAGCCACGAGCTCGAAACGCAGTTTACATCGCTCACCGGTGCCAAACACGCCATCGCTGTCAATTCCTGCACCTCAGCACTGCACCTCGCCGTCGAGGCCCTCGGCATCGGACCGGGTGACAGAGTCATCGTACCGACACTGACGTTCACAGCTTCCGCCGAGGTTATTCGCTACATGGGCGCACACCCGGTGTTTGTGGATATCGACCCGGACACGCTCGCCATCACTCCACCAATCCTTGACGACGCCCTGCAAGCGCACCCTGAGGCAAAAGCAGTCATCGTGGTGCACTACGCCGGTCAAGCAGCGCAAATGCTAGACGACGGCAACCGACGCGGCATACTCAACATCTGCCGCAAGCACGGTGTCAAAGTCATCGAAGACGCCGCCCATGCTTTACCCACGTTGCACCAAGGCAAGCTGATAGGCGATTTCGGCGACATCACCTGCTTCAGCTTCTACGCGAACAAGACCATGACCACCGGCGAGGGTGGCCTCTTGCTCACCTCCGATGACAGTATTGCGAAGCGTGCACGCACCATGCGCCTGCACGGTATCGACCGCGACGCATGGGACCGGTATACAGCCAACAAGCCGGCGTGGGAATACGACATTGTAGCGCCGGGATTCAAGTACAACCTGCCTGACCTGAATGCGGCCGTGGGCCTCGCGCAGCTCGAGCGGCTATCCGAATTCAGAGAGGCCCGCGAACGTATTGCCCTGCACTACCTCGACCGATTTGCTGACAACGACAACATCCGGCATCAAACCATCACGGAATCCGT
>CALDHJ010000541.1 GCA_937941555.1 uncultured Granulosicoccaceae bacterium
CGTGAGCTGATCTCGGCCCGGGTCGTCCACGCATTGCGGCATTCCGTGTACCGCTGTATTTACACCGTGGTGCCAGCCTCGCGCTGGCAGCGTGGAGAGGACCAGGTGGATGAGGGGGCCGTTGTCTCGATGCTCTCAAGCGAAGTCGAGAAACTTGGCGCATTTGCCGGGTCTGCCGTGTCGGGGCCGCTCTTGCATGTCGGCACGGTTGCCAGCGTGCTCGGCTACATGTTCTGGGTGGAGCCGCTGGTGGCGTCGATAGCGCTCGCCCTCTACTCCCCACAGTTGGTTCTGGTGCCACTGTTTCAGGCGCGCCTCAATCGGCTGTCACGCCAAAAGGCCCTGACCTTGCGCGAGCTGGGTGCCTTTATCGTCGATAACGCCGAAGACAGCCTGCTGTCGCGCGAGCCACCGCCCCGGTTCAACCACCTCACTGAGGTGGTGTTCGCCATTCGCAAGCGGTTTGTATTGACCAAGAACACCATGAAGACCCTGAACAACGTCCTGATTGCGCTGGGGCCGTTCGGCGTCATCGCCGTCGGCGGTTGGATGGCGATCGAGGGCCGCGTGGAACTCGGGGTGATCCTGGCCTTTGTCAGCGGCCTCGAAAAACTCGGCTCACCGATCCGCAACCTGATTGCGTCCTACAGCCAGATCACCGAAGCCAACATGCGCTACCGCATGCTCGTCGACGGCATGGGTCCGCACGGCCCGGCGCCCACTCTCGCCACAGGCTGAACCGCAACACTCTCAGTCGTGTCGGGTTTTCAAGCGGCTGACGGCAAAGAGCGAAAGCAGCGGTGTCTGCCTCGGCCCCGTAACAATCTCGAAGGTCTCACCCGCTGCAACCGAGCCCGGCACCTTCACCGCGAGATAGGTACCACAGCACGCGCTCTGGGCCATCGCCCTCGCCGCCCGGGGGTCGTTCAACACGGCGTTCAACTTGGCGCACGGAATGCGCGGTTGGGTGACCCGCAGCACGCAGTCGGGGAAGTGCCACTCGTCGCCGACGTAGAGGTCGTGCTCGAGTACACCTGCAATGCGCAGGTTCTCGCCCAGTCGACCAGCCGGAATCTCATCAAGTTCACCGCGATCACGCGCCCGCTGCCGCCAGAAGTCGGCGTGTTCCTCCGGGTAGGCGTAGACCGCCTTGTCGAGGCCGCCGTGAATGCCGAGATCCGCTTGTTCATCGCCCTCCAGCCCGAGCGGGCCGACCCGGCAGCGGCCGGATACTGTGCGTTTTCGAATGCCCGAGAGCCGGGTTGTGCCGTTGAGTTCGAGTGGTGCCGCTTGCGCACACTGCACCCCGAGCACCGTGCCGCCCATCAACTGGGGGCTACCCGGTCACGAGCCACGGCCCGTTGCCGGCCACTGGCACAATCAGATACCCAGTTCATCCCAGATCGCGTCGACGCGCTTTGTGACGTCTGCGCTCATGCGGATCGGCTCACCCCACTCCCGCGTGGTTTCGCCCGGCCATTTGTTGGTCGCGTCCATACCCATTTTCGAGCCCAGACCGGAGACTGGTGATGCAAAATCCAGATAGTCGATAGGGGTGTTGTCGACCAGCGTGATATCCCGGCTCGGGTCGACCCGGGTGGTCATGGCCCAGATCACATCCTTCCAGTCACGCGGGTCGATGTCATCGTCCACGACAATGACGAACTTGGTGTACATGAACTGCCGCAGGAAAGACCACACACCCATCATCACGCGCTTGGCGTGGCCAGCGTAGGCCTTTTTCATACTCACTACCGCCAGGCGGTAACTGCAGCCCTCCGGCGGCAGATAGAAATCGGTGATCTCCGGAAACTGTTTTTGCAAGATTGGCACAAAGACTTCGTTCAGGGCCACGCCAAGTACAGCCGGCTCGTCTGGTGGCCTGCCGGTGTAGGTCGAGTGGTAGATCGGCTTTTCACGCTGGGTGATGCGGCTGATTGTGAAAACCGGGAAACGGTCCACTTCGTTGTAGTAGCCGGTGTGGTCACCAAAGGGGCCTTCGTCAGCGTCATCGCCGGGGTGCAGATGTCCTTCAAGCACGATCTCGGCGCTCGCGGGCACCTCCAGATCGGAATCGATGCACTTGACCAGTTTGGTTCGCTCACCGCGCAACAGCCCGGCAAACGCATGTTCCGCCAGGCTGTCCGGCACCGGCGTCACGGCGCCGAGAATGGTCGCCGGGTCAGCGCCGAGCACCACGGCCACCGGAAAGGGCGTGTTCGGGTTCGCCTGGCACCACTCGGCGAAATCGAGCGCACCACCGCGGTGGGCGAGCCAGCGCATGATCACGCGGTTGGGGCCAATCACCTGCTGTCGGTAGATGCCCATGTTCTGACGAGACTTGTTCGGCCCGCGCGTGACCACCAGACCCCAGGTGATCAGGGGGCCGGCATCCCCGGGCCAGCAGGTCTGGATCGGGTAGCGACCGAGATCGACCTCCCGACCGGCAAACTGCTCTGCCTGACAGGGCGCGCTACGCACCCGTTTGGGCGCCATGTCGAGCACTTTCTTGAAGATCGGCAGGGTTTGCCACGCGTCTTTCAGGCCCTTGGGGGGATCGGGCTCCTTGAGAAAGGCGAGCAACTTGCCCACTTCACGCAATGCCTGCACCGAATCCTCACCCATGCCGTAGGCGACGCGTTCCGGGGTCCCGAAGAGATTGCCAAGGACCGGCATGTCGTAGCCGGTCGGTTTGTCGAAAAGCAATGCGGGGCCCGCCGCTCGCAAGGTGCGATCACAGACCTCGGTCATTTCCAGATTGGGGTCGACGGGGGTGCGAACGCGTTTGAGCTCTCCCATAGCCTCGAGCCGGGTGACAAAATCGCGCAGGTCGGCGTAGTGCATGGCGGTGGGCTATCCAGGTTGCTGTCTTCAGGGTTGCGAGGGTGACACAGGCGATTCGCCCGCGAGTCTCACCCGATATCGTGCCCGCACGAACAAGCTGAGCGGTGTGATGTCGCCGCGCGGGGCCTCAGGCAGCGAGGCCGTTGTGGCGCAGCAACGCGTCGACACTGGGCTCGCGGCCGCGGAATGCGACAAACGATTCCATCGCCGGACGGGACCCGCCCCG
>CALDHJ010000542.1 GCA_937941555.1 uncultured Granulosicoccaceae bacterium
AGAATCTCGATATTCTCGATATTCCGATCACCGTCATCACGCGCCAGTACATGGCGTACATCGAGATGATGGATACGCTCAGGCTGGAACTCGCGGCGGAATACCTCGTCATGGCCGCGATGCTCGCCGAGATCAAGTCGCGCATGTTGCTGCCCCGCCCGGAAGAGATCGAAGACGAGGACGACCCCCGCGCCGAACTCATCCGACGCTTGCAGCAGTATGAGCAGATCAAGGGTGCGGCGGTCCGCATCAACGACATGCCGCGTCTCGAGCGTGATCTGTTCGTTGCCACCGCCGAGCTGCCTGAGCTGCGCCGACGCAAGCCCGAACCCGATGTTGATCTCAAGCAGCTGTTGCTCGCATTGAATGACGTCTTCACGCGTGCCGACCAACTCGCGAGTCACCAGATATCGCGCGAGGCGTTGTCGGTACGCGAGCGCATGACCGGTATCCTCGGCGAGCTCAATGCCGAGCAGTTCACGCCCTTTGTCGAGCTGTTTGATCCGAGCGAAGGCCGGTTGGGTGTGGTGGTGAGCTTTCTCGCCATTCTAGAGCTGATCAAGGAATCGCTGATCGACATTCAGCAGGCCAGCGTGTTCGCCCCGATCTACCTGCGCGCGCGCGGCAGCATGGACCCGGGCCCTAGCGACGACGGTGATGACGACGACGGCGACCACGACCCGTCATTCGATCTACAGCCCGAGGACGAGGCGATGGACGCCGAGCTGCTCGCGGAGGCCGGATGAGCCAACACCGCACCAAACACATCATCGAAGCGGCGCTGCTGACCGCCGGCAAACCGCTGACCCTGCTGCAGCTGCAAACGATGCTCTCCGACGACGAGACGCCGCTGGACAAGCAGTTCGTGATCGCTGCGCTCGATGCCCTTGCCGACGATCTCAATGGCCGGGGAGTTGAATTGCGGCAGGTCGCCAGTGGCTACCGCCTGCAGGTAAAGCAGGAGTTCGAGCCTTGGGTGGCCAGGCTGTTCGAAGAGCGTCCGCCGCGGTACTCGCGCGCGCTGCTCGAAACCCTCGCCCTGATCGCCTACCGCCAGCCGATCACACGGGCTGAAATCGAAGACGTGCGCGGCGTCAGCGTGAGCTCCAACATCGTCAAGACGTTGCTGGAGCGCGAGTGGATCAAAGTAGTGGGGCAGCGCGATGTGCCGGGACGCCCCTCCATGTACGGCACGACCAAGACCTTCCTCGACTATTTCAACATCCAGGCAGTGTCGGATCTGCCACCCCTCGATGAGCTGATGGACCTCGACACCATCGACAAACAGCTCGACATGCTCGATCCGCAAGCGGCAGCCAATTTGCCGGTCGAGCCTGCGAACGAGGCAGACGCCGACGTGCCGGCAGCGGATGCGCCTGCGCTGGATGGCGCCGTGCCTGTGTCACCGGATGGCGAGACCGATACGGCGCTTGAGCACGAAAGCCCCGCTGATTCAGCCGACGCCAGCAATAGACAAACGCAGTCCGACGAGGCCGATTCATCAAGCGTGGCCGCTGCGGAATCAGATGGCGCAGACAGTACGGGCGCACCAGAAATACCACCCGAGATTGCCGAGGACGCCCCTGATACCAGTTCGGTGACAGACACACAGGCTGCTGACACGCACGACCACGCAACGCCGTCTGACGCAACCGGGCCAGCGCTCGATGAGACCGCAGATATCGACAGCCTCGTAGACATGCTCGATCAGATGGATAAGGTCGAGGTCAACGCGTTGGCGGAAAACGAGCCCACCGACGCACCTGACGAACTCCCCGAGACCGATGCGACGCCGTCAGCCCTTGCGCGCGATGGCGACACAGCTGCTGCCGTTGAAGCCGCACGGCTCGCCTTGGCCGAGCAGGCTGAAAACGCGCTCGAGAACATTGCCGAGCGCGAGCATGACAAGAGACCGGTTGAGAGTCTGGCTGGCCTCGAGGCCGGAACTGGCGAGACGCCGGCTGTCGAGAATGCTCTCGACGCCACGCTGGTCGACGAGGTTGCCAGCGACGACACGTCCACCGTGGATGCTCCGGACTCAGCCACTGCTGAATTGGACGATACCCGACTCGACGAAACGCACGCTGACGAGCAGGTGGCTGACCAGACGGACGACACCGACTCGCCGAATGCCCATCCCGCTCCACCGCCGCCCGATGACGCCCACATTGCGGCCCTCATTGATGCTGACAGCCGCAACCATGAGGCCGCGCGTGGGGAATCCATAACCCCGGCGGACTCACTTCGGCGAAGCTCAACCGACAGCACAGACTGACACGGTCGAGGGCGCATCGCTTTCGGGCCGCGGGCAGGGTGGTCACGACGCCGTGGGTGTGTCTGCGCCCGGGCCAGCCGACGACGTTGTCTCGGTCGACACCGCGCTGATCGCCGAGGACGCGGTGGCGGAGTGGGAGTCGGCGAACGATCTCTCCGAGCCCGATGATGAAGTCGTTCGCGAAACCACAGGTCACATCGAAAAACCCGACGCGGTAGTGTCGACGGCAGATGAGCACGACCTCCAGCAGGCGCTTGAGGCGGCGCTGACGTCGGACGATAGACCATCAGACGATATTGTCTCAGCGCCGAACACGGCAGCTGACGTCGAGCAGGTGGAGACCGTCGAGCGTGACGCGAGTGACGAGGACCTCGGTGCACTCAATCGCGAGAAGACGCCCCTGACACAACCGGATGCAGACACTGCAGACGACAAGGCCGGTTCGTCACCGCAGTCGGCGCCGGCGTTTTCGGACGATGTCGTCACCGATGAATCGGAGCCGCTCACTGCCGACGACACGGCTATGGGGTGGCGAGGTGTTGCCGGGCGTTTGCTGGGGCGGGCACGACGGGCATTTGGTCGTGCAGACGCGACCGAGGTCAAGCCGAAAAAGCGCCGCGCGCGGCGTCAATCCGAAGGTGACTCAACCGTCACACCCCGTCGCAAGCGCAGTGCGTCGGCGAAACCGCGTGCCAAACGCGCGCCGGCGGCTGCGAAAAAAACCGGTCTGTGGGGCCGATTGTTGGCGGGTGTGGGCTTGGCAACGCCGGCGAAAGCCAAGGCCAAGCGCCCACGCAAACCCACGACTGCACGGAGTGCCCCACGCAAGCCGCGCACGCGCCGTGCCGCACAGAAGCCCGTACAGAAAGGGTTGTTTGCGCGAACGCTCGCGCGTTTCGGGTTTGGTGGCAAAGCGGATATCGAAGCCGAGCCCACAGTATCGGCACCCGAGGGGGCTGCATCCACCGATGCGGCGCCGGCCCGCAAGAAACGGGCGACCGCCAAACGCGCCAGCACCCCGCGCAAGCCCGCATCGCCGCGTGCGCCCAGAGCCAAGGCCAACGCCAAGCACGAGTCGGCCTGGCGCCGTGCGTTGCGGCGCGTTCTCGGCCGATCCTGACGGCGAACCTGCGTCGTGTGGGTCTACACGAAGCGGTTGACGTAGTTCTCGAGTTTCTCCTGCTGACCTGAACGCGGTTCGGGGCGGATGTCCTCGGCTCTGACACGTGCGGCGATGTCGTCGAGCGAACCACTCAGGAGAGTGCGGGCGCTGTCACTGGACCAGCCTGCGTACCGGGCCTGCAATGCAGCGTCAAGACCGCCATCGTCGAGCATTGCCGCTGCCGCCTTGAGGCCGCGCGCGCAGATGTCCATGCCGCCGATGTGGGCGGCAATCAGGTCTTCGGCGTCGAGCGATTGTCGGCGCAGTTTGGCGTCGAAATTGGTGCCGCCAGTCTCGAAGCCGCCGCTCTTGAGAATGTGGTAATACGCCAGCGCCACTTCCGGGGTGTTGTTCGGAAACTGGTCCGTGTCCCAACCCGATTGGTAGTCGTTGCGGTTCATGTCGATCGAACCCAACATGCCCTCGGAGACGGCCAGTGCGATTTCGTGTTCGAAGCTGTGTCCCGCGAGAATCGCGTGACCCTGTTCGATGTTCAGTTTGACCTCACCGTCGAGACCGTACTTGCGCAGAAAGCCGATGCAGGTGGCGACGTCGAAGTCGTACTGGTGCTTGGTCGGCTCCTGGGGCTTGGGCTCGACCAGAATGGTGCCCTTGAAGCCGATCTTGTGC
>CALDHJ010000543.1 GCA_937941555.1 uncultured Granulosicoccaceae bacterium
AACTGGCCGGGGTCGATGTCCCGGTCGCGCCGGGCGCCGCCAAACCACTGTTGATCAGCCCGCGTGGACACGCCGATTTCGTGCACGGCGAGGACGGATTCGGCAACACCCACACACCCCACAGCAGCCGTGAAGCAAGCAAACAGAGCGCTGCAGAGTTCATCGTCGAACAGGTGCGATCGGCTCCCGACGCCGTGACACTGGTGCCGGTCGGCCCGCTGACCAATATCGCACTGGCACTGAAACTCGCACCCGATATCTGTGAGAAGACGCGTGTCGTGCTCATGGGCGGGGCGGTAAATGAACCCGGAAACTGCAGCCCTGTCGCCGAAGCCAACATCTGGCAGGATCCGCACGCCGCCGAGATCGTCTTCGCCGCAAAATGGCATGTCACGATGGTCGGCCTCGACGCCACGCATCAGGTGACACTGGATCAGGCCTTCTTCTCAGAGGTTGCCAAGGCATCCCCCCGACAAGGTGGCTTTCTCGACCGCATCCACCAGTTCTATCTCGACTTCTACGCCACCCGGTTCGGTCGACGCGAATGTGCAGCCCACGACGCACTGGCAGTCGCGGCCGTGGCTGACCCGAAATTGATCAATACCGAGACTGGCGCCATCCAGGTTTGCGTCGATGGCCCCGCAGAAGGCCAGACCCTGTTCGCGCCGCCGGGAAAGTTCGACGACCAACACGGTTGGGGAGATCGCCCGCTCCACGCCGCTGCCCTCGGCGCCAACAGCGAAGCCGTGCGCGCATTGTTGTTGGCGTCGCTCGCCCACCTCGACTGAGCGTGGGCACAGGACACACCGCCGTCAGGCGGCTTTCTTTTTGCCGACCGCTTTCTTCTTTGGCATGCGGTTCCACGCGTCCAACGCGGCGACCTTGTAGGCCTCGGCCAGGGTCGGGTAGTTGAAGGTGTTCTCGAGGAAATATGCAAGCCCGCCCTTGTGCGCCATGACCGCCTGCGCCACGTGCACGAGTTCGGTCGCCCCTTCACCGACAATGTGGGCGCCCAGCAGCCGGTGGGTCTTGATCGAGAAGATCAGCTTCATCATGCCGCTGTTGAGACCCATGATCTGTCCACGCGCCGTCTCGCGCAGCCGCGCAGTGCCCACTTCGTAGGGGATCTCGCGCTCGGCCACGTCTTTCTCCGACATGCCGACGGTGCTGATTTCCGGCACCGCATAAATGCCGTAGGGAAAATTCTTGTCCGGTGCGGCCGGGGTCGTATCGAAGGCATGGGACGCCGCCACGCGGCCCTGCTCCATCGAAGACGAGGCAAGCGACGGAAAGCCGATGACATCACCGACCGCGTAGATGTGCGGCACCGCCGTGCGGTAGTGCTCATCGACACTGAGGCGGTTGCGGTGGTCGACTTCCAGTCCGGCGTTGTGCAAGTCGAGCGCGCGGGTTGCCCCCATTCGGCCAGCACAGAACAACACCATGTCAGAGGACACGATGCGGCCACCGCCGAGGTGACAGACGCAGCGGTCGTGCGCGTCGCGCGTGACACTCTCGACCTGGTGTCCGAGACGCAGCGTCACACCGCGCTCTCGCAAATCGTGTAACAGGTACTGCACGATGTCATGGTCGACAAAATTCAACACGTCGGTACGCGGATCGATCAAGGTCACGCGCACGTCGAGCGCGCTGAAGATGGTCGCGTACTCGACCCCGATGACACCCGCGCCGATAACGGTGAGCGAACTCGGAATGCGATCGAGCGACAGCAGCTCATCCGAATCGATCACGCTGCGGCCATCAAAGGGAATGGTGCCGGGTCGAAAAGGTTCGGTGCCGACTGCCAGCAGAATCTTCTCTCCGTGCAGGCTGCGCACCGAGCCGTCGGCCAATTGCACATCCAACGTGTTCGCATCGCTGAAGCGCGCGACACCGCACACGGTGTCAACGTGGTTGCGCATGAACTGGTGTTCCTGAATCTCGACTTCGTGGTCGAGCGTGTGGCGCAGGCGGTGCAGCAGATCGTTCGCCGTGATGCTGTCCTTTACGCGGTAGGATCGCCCGTAGAACCCGCGCTCGCGCCACCCGGTGAGGTTGAGCACCGTCTCGCGCATGGTTTTCGACGGGATGGTACCGGTGTGGACAGACACGCCACCGACGCGACGACCTTTCTCAACAACGGCGACCCGCCGACCAAGCTTTGCAGCCTGTATCGCCGCTCGGCGGCCACCAGGGCCACTGCCGACCACGACCAGATCGTATCGATCTGCAGCAGCTACCGATAAATTGGGCGCGATTCTCGCGACAGTTGCTCTCTTGGCCATCTCACCACTCTCCGGTGTGCAATCCTTGCGGGTTTGCCATCCGGTGCAAGCAAGTGCGGTGCCGTCAGTGCAAGCCCGTGACCCGGCGACGCAAACCCCACAGCGCGGCACAGCACAACCACCACCCGACAGCGCCACCACCACCTGAGCTACCGGCCGTATCGCCGGCGTTATCGCCATCGGCCGGGGCGTCGATCGGCGTATCGTCCGGGTCGTCAACCGGGGGATTGTCGCGGGCGTCCTGACGCGCTTCCACACCGCGACTCTGCAGCCAATCGTAGGCCGCGATCAGCGATTCCCGCGCGACCGCCGCTTGCAGCAGATTGCCTGCCTGGCACGCGATACCGGGCAGACACACTTCGAGCGCGTGGTCGGCACCGGCGAGAAGATCGAGTTGGCCACTCTCGCCACAGGCAATACGCTGTGTCGAGCGCTCGACAGGTTCCGGCGCGCGGTCTACCACCGCCTGCCATGCCGTGCGCGATGTCATGGCGGCGCACAGCAGCTCCGCCTGGCGCGGCACCACCAACGCATCCGCGAGCCCGTGCACCAGTCGAAGCGGCACCACCGGCTCGCCGTCGGCCACCCGCTCAGCCAGCGACAGGCGCTGAAATCGCGCGGAGTCCGGCAGCCACGCGTCGCGCGGGACGCCGAGAAAACGCTCGAGAATGCGCACACCGTCGGCGTTCGTGTAGCGGCCGGCCTCAACCTGCGCCGCAAAATCGCCGACGTCCGTTGGCGGATACATCAGCAGCGCCGCCGCCACCTCCGGCGCTCGTTCGACGGCGAGCCAGGCCGCGAGGTAGGCCCCGGCAGACTGCCCGAACAGGACGGGCTTGCCCGGCGCCGCGCCGTATTCACCGCCCGTTTGCTGCACCCAGTCGAGCGCTGCTTCGGCGTCGTCAAGCACGTCCTCTGCCTGCCACTGTTGGCAAGCTTCCGGGCCATCCTGGGCGTCCACCAAGCGGTAAAACGGGGCGAACACGACCATGCCACGATCGGTGAAATGGGCGATCAGGCTCTCCATTCCCGGAAACCCGGAGCGCCGATTGGACCAGCTGCCACCGTGAAACGCGATCACGGCAGGTTGATCTGTTGCACCGGGATTCGCGGTGTACACCCGCATTTCGAGTCCGCACTCAGCGCCGTCACGCAAATGGGAGCGATACTGCAATCGGCCCACAAACGGTTCCGCGCTGTCGCCCAGCCCCGGCAGGGTCAGGGCGACGCGGGTGCCGGGCGTACTCTCCCACGCCTCCACTCGCTCAGCCAGACCACGCGCATCGCCGAGCTGCCCCGGCAGGGTGACCGATTCGCAATAGTCGTCAAACGCCTGCACCCGAGTCTCGATGGCCGCGGTACACGCGGCATCGGTATAGCGCAGACCACCCAGGCTGTCGGTGAGCAGGCAGGCATCATCCGTTTGTTGGTAGAGCGGTTCTCGCGGCAACGTGCGCACCAGCGGGCGGGCCGCCTCGCACGCCAGAACACCGCCGATATCCGAAATCGCCGGCGTCATCGCGTGGCCCGGCACAGCGCACACCGCCAACAACACCGTGGGCCATGTCCCGCGCAGCCATTGCCTGAGTCGATACACCACAATCCCCGTACACGTTCGTGCCTTCAATGTGGCCTATCCGCGTACGGAGCTCAAGCGCCCACATCACAATCCGGCCAGCAGACCCCGCATCACGCCACACCGGGACATCGCCAGAATTGCCTTACACTTTCATCGAGGGCAATTCGGCCCACTCGGAGCACATTCGGTGGCATCGCATCACAGGTGGTTTTTCGGTTTCGGCTCGCTGGTGAATGATCACACCCTGCCCGCCGGCACGCACTGGACGCCAGCGACCCTTCACGGGTGGCGGCGATCCTGGCGTCATGCGATTGCAGTCGACCCGCCCTGGTGTGCGCTCGACGTCCTGCCACACGCCGGTACCGCAATCGACGGGCTGTTGATTCGCGAGACCGCGACCCTCGCCCCACTACTCGCCGCGCGCGAACAGGGCTACACCCCAACGCGTTTGCCGTTGAGCAATGTGTCAGTCGAATTGCCGGACGGCGACAGCGCCTGGATCTGGGTCAGTCAGAGTCCGGCGACGGACCAACAGCTCGGCTGTCTGGCGCAAAGCTATGTGGATTGTGTCCTCGCCGGATTTGCTCGGCATTTTGGTGAAGACGGTGTGGACCGATTCATTGCGAGCACCGACGGGTGGCACCACCCGCTGATCGCCGACCGTGGTTCTCCGCGCTATCCGCGGGCCGTGGCACTGGACGCGCCCGAGCGAGCATTGGTCGATCGCCGAGTGGCCTCGGCACAACACGCGGCGATCGCCGCACGCAGGGAGATTACAGCATGCGGATAATTGCACTCAGCGGTCCGGTGGGTTTGTTGGTGTGCGGCGTTGCCGCAGCGTTGCTGGTCGCGTTTCTGTGCGGCGCAGACAAGCGCAAACTGATCGCAGTGTCCTTGCTCGCACTGCCGCTGACCTTTGTCGGCATCCTGATCCACGACGCGCTGGATCTGGACATCGGAATTTCCCCCCTGGCCAGCACACTCACCGTTATCACCACCTTGACGGGTGCCGCTGCGGGACTTGTCACCTCCCTGTGGCAACCCGATCACGACACTGACGATTGACACACCAGAGCGTGGATACAGACATGCCGATTTCCCCGGAATCACTCAGAGAACTTGCCGATCAACTCGCGCGTGGCGAAACCACCGCTGAAGCGCTGTGCACGCGGTGCATTGACGTCATCGCTGAAAAAGACAAGACCGGTGCGCCGGCATTCTTGAGCGTGTTTGCAAGCAGTGCGCTGGAGGCCGCGCGCCGGGTCGACAGCGCGCGTCACGCGGGTGAGGCCGTTCCGGCCTTCGCCGGGGTGCCGTTCGCGGCGAAAGATCTGTTTGATGTCGCGGGCAAGACCACCGGCGCCGGCGCCGTCGTGACCGACACCGACCCACCGGCAACCGAAGATGCCGTCGTCGTGGCGGCGCTGCGACAGGCAGGTCTGGTGCTG
>CALDHJ010000544.1 GCA_937941555.1 uncultured Granulosicoccaceae bacterium
CCACGCTGATCGCATCCCGGTAACCGGTGGTCGCCTCGATCAGCAGTTTTGCGAGCGAGTCGGTCTGGGGTGTCCCGCTCTGGCGCGTGAGCGGCACGCCGGCCTGGTCGAGGCCCAGCTGCTTCACGACCGACGAGCGCACCGATTCTGCGGTCAGCACTTCGCCTTCGATTTCGCTGGTGCGCAGGGCGCTCTGCACCAGCGTGTCGAGGCGAACGGCGTTCAGTTGGGCGTTGGCCAGAGTCTCGGTATGGGTATCGGGTTCGGCGTCGGATTGGTTGTGGCGCGCAAGCAGATGCTGCTGCAGGGATTCGACCTGCTCCAGCCGCGGGCGCAACACCGCATCCTGCCACTGAAAGGCGGGTTCGGGACCGGTGGCCCAGTCGGGGTGCTGCCAGATATACATGAGTTTGCTCGCCGCAGTGGGTCTGTGAGCCGAATACCGCACCCTAATCGGCTCAAGAATTGAGCCAAATAATAGCGCCTATTCGGCTCAGACCCAAACGCCGTGTCGGAATAGGGCCGGCGATGCTCGCGTTCCAACAGGCTTGCTGAGGCTCCGCCTGCCAGAAACCCGTGGCGCCACGTCCGGGTGGCTACAGCGCTACCGGCACAGCACAGTGCCTGGCCAGTCAAGGGATCAGACCTGCGGGTCAGCGCTCCAATGCTCGCTCAGGGCCTCCGCTTGTTTCATGCAGAGCTCCAGGGCCTCGTCTGCGCCGTCTGGCGGGTATTTCCAGCGGCGCAGGGCACGGCGCACAAGATTGCGAAGTTTGGCGCGCACGCTGTCGCGGACTTGCCAATCGACGGTGGTGGAGGCGCGCAGTTTCTCGGTGACAAACACCGCCAGTTCTTTGAGCGTGGCGTCGCCGAGCTCGCGCACAGCGCTTTCGTTTTGTATCAACGCGCGGTAGAACGCCAGCTCGTCCGGCTGCAGACCCGAGTTTTCCGCCAGCTCCGCATCGGCCTGCATGTCCTTGGCCATCTGGATCAGCTCTTCGATCACCTGGGCCGTCTCGATCGCTCGGTTGTGGTATTTGCGAAGTGTCTCGAGAATGCGCTCGGAGTACTTTTTCTCCGAGACCACATCGGTTTTCATCCGCGCCTTTATTTCATCGCGCAGCAAGCGTTCGAGCAGCTCGACGGCGAGGTTTTTCTCTTTCATGTTGGCCACATCGTCGAGAAATTCAGGTGACAGCAGGCCGACATTGGGCTTGTCCAGCCCGACCAGCGCGAAGATGTCATCGACCCCCTCGGCGCTGATGGCGTTGTCGATGATCTGTTTCAGCGCAGAGTGTTTCTCTTCATCGGTGCGGCGTTTCTCAACCACCGTGGCCTTACACAAGGCCGCTTTGATGTGGTCAAAAAAGGCGATCTCCACGGAATACGCTTTGGCTTCATCGAGCGTGCTGCACAGGGTGTAGGCGGATCGGATGGTGGCCATCAGATCGAGAAACCGCTTCTTGCCGTTCAGCTCGCCGTTGCCGGGGTTGGGCAGGCCGACGATATGGTTCATCACCTGCGGCAGCAACGCCAGTGCATCGGTCTCGAAGGCGCTGTAGTCGCAGCCGTGCATCAAGGCATGCAGTTTGTCCAGGTTCTCCAAAAGCAGCGAAAAGGCTTCACGGGTGTCGACGGTGGGTTTGCCTTTGCCGTTGGCGTTGGTGTAGGTCTTGAGCGCGGCTTTGAGCTCGTTGGCGATGCCGATGTAGTCCACCACCAGTCCGCCGGGCTTGTCTTTGAACACCCGGTTCACCCGCGCAATCGCCTGCATCAGGTTGTGGCCTTTCATCGGTTTATCGATGTACATGGTGTGGCAGTTGGGCGCGTCAAAACCGGTCAGCCACATGTCGCGCACAATCACCAACTGCAAAGGGTCGTTTTCGTCTTTGAAGCGGCTCTCGAACAGCTTTTTGGTTTTCTTGCCGTGGATATGCGGTTGCAGCTTGGCTTTGTCCGAGGCTGAGCCGGTCATCACGATCTTAACCGCACCCTTGTTCGGGTCGGGGTCGTGCCAGTCAGGCCGCAGTGCAACAATCGTGTCGTACAGGTCCACGCAGATCTCGCGGCTCATGGCCACGATCAGGCCTTTGCCTGCCATGCTCGCGGTACGGGCCTCGAAGTGCTGCACCAAATCCTCGCCCAGCATTTTTATGCGCGGCCCGCTGCCCACCAGTTTCTCAAGCGCCGCCCATTTGGATTTGGTGCTCTCGCGGGTGGCGGTGTCTTCTTCGTCTTCAATGACCTCATCGACGTCATCGTTGAGGGTTTCGATCTCGGCGGCGTCGATGTCGAGCTTGGCCAGACGGGATTCGTAGAAAATGGGCACCGTGGCGCCATCGCGCACGGCGTCTTGAATGTCGTAGATCGATACATAGTCGCCAAATACAGCGCGGGTGTCTTTGTCGGTCTCGTCGATGGGGGTGCCGGTAAACCCGATAAAGCTCGCCCCGGGCAGGGCGTCGCGCAGGTGCTTGGAATACCCGTAGGTGTATTTGCTGCCAACGACGGTGCCGTCGGTGTCTTTCACGTTTACAAGCCGGGCTTTGTCGCCATACTGGCTGCGGTGCGCCTCGTCACTCACTACCACAATATTGCGGCGGTCACTCAACATGGGGTGTGCTGTCTCATCCTGCAGCAAGGCAAATTTCTGTACCGTGGTAAAGATGATCCCGCCGGACTGGCGCGCTGCCAGGATCTCGCGCAGTTGATCGCGGTCTTCCGCCTGCTCAGGGGTTTGCTTGAGGGTGCCAGCCGCCATCGAGAAGGTGTTGAACAATTGCCCGTCGAGGTCGTTGCGGTCGGTTACCACCACCAGCGTGGGGTTCTGCATTTCGGGCTGAGCCAAGAGCTTGC
>CALDHJ010000545.1 GCA_937941555.1 uncultured Granulosicoccaceae bacterium
GAGCACGGGCCGTCTGATGCGGTAGGAGAGGCCGAAGTCGCCTTGCAGCACGTTGCCGACAAAACGTCCGTATTGCACCAGCACCGGATCGTCGAGCCCCAGTTGCTGGCGCATCTCGATCCGCTGTTCGCGTGTCGCTTCTTGGCCAACCATGTTGTTGACCGGATCGCCGACGAAGTTGAACAGCGAAAAACTGATGACCGACACCAGCGCCATCACCAGCACCGATTGGCCGAGCCTGCGTGCGATGAAGAGGATCAAGGGGAATTATCCGGTGTCGCTGCCCACCGAGCGGGGCAGCGACACGCTCAGGTCACGAGCCGCTTATTTCGCCACGATGTAGCGCGGGCGCAAGCCGTCGTCGGAGCCTTGCGGCACGTCGAAGCGGTCGTTGATGCCCCAGGCGATGACCTGGTGGTGCAGCGGGATGTACGGGATGTCCTGCTTCACCTGCGACCAGGCTTCGTCGATCATGCCGGTACGCTTGTCGATATCGGTTTCAGTCGCGATGGCCGCGGTGATCTCGTCGACGGTGGCGTTCTTGTAGCCGGCAGCGTTCCAGGAGCCCTCGCTGTCGAGCAGGTAGGAGAACACGTAGTGGCTGTCGAGCGTCGGCACGCCCCAACCGAGCATGTAGAAGTCCGACACGCGGTTCTGGATTTTCGGGAAGTGCTGCGCTTTGGGGATAGCGTCGAGTTTGATGTCGACTCCGATTTTCGCAAGCATGGCAACCGCGGCCTGACAGATCTTCTCGTCGTTGTTGTAGCGGTTGTTCGGGCAGTCGAGCTGCACATCGAATCCGTCCGCGTAGCCCGCGTCCGCCATCAGCGACTTGGCGCGCTCGAGGTCGAAGGCAAACACCGCATCCTGATCGTCGGTGTTACCGAGTACGCCTGGTGACGTGATCATGCCCGCGGGGAAGGACAAGCCTTCCATGACCACGCGCTTGATCGCTTCCTTGTCGATGGCGAGGTTGAGGGCTTCGCGCACGCGCACGTCCTGGAACGGGTTTTTGCCTTTCACGCTCGAGGAACGCAATTCGTCAACGCCCTGGTCCATGCCGAGGAAGATGGTGCGGATCTGCGCGACGGTCGAGACACCCAGGCCGTCGGTTGCCTCGATACGCTTGAGATCCTGCAACGGCGGGTCGAGCACGAAGTCCACTTCGTCGGACAAGAGCGCCGCGACGCGCGTGGCGGCGTTGCCGATCGGGCGGTACTCGATGGTGTCGATGTTGCCGGGGAATTGATCGTTGCCCCACCAGCTCGGGTTGCGCTTGAGCACGGTGAGCTCGTCCGGTGCGCGGCTTTCAAGCATGAACGGGCCGGTGCCGTTGACGTTGCGCACGGCGTAGTTCTCTTCGCCACCTGCAAAATCCTGCGGCTTGACGACATTGTTTGCTTCGGCCCAGGTCTTGTCGATCATGAACAGGGACGTGAGCTGGTTCGGCAAGATCGGGTTCGGGCCGTCGGTCATGAGCTTGACGGTGTGGTCGTCAATCACCTGAACTTCGAGCACGTTCTTGATCTGCTCTTTGAAATCGGAGGCTTCGTCGCGTGCGCGCTCGAAACTGAACACCACGTCTTCGGCGGTGAAGGCCGAGCCGTCGTGGAAGGTCACGTCCTTGCGCAAGTTGAAAGTCCAGCCGTCGGGTGCAGCCTCCCAGCTTTCAGCGAGCTCGGGTTGCAACACGAGGTCGGCGTCGCGGGTGACCAGGCTCTCGTACATCTGGCCGTTCATGACGATGGTCGGGCCTTCGTTTTGCGAGTGCGGGTCGAGGGTGAGGGCGTCGCCGGACGACGTCCATCGGAAGGTGTTTTCGGCGTAGGCGGTGCCGGCGAGCAACAGGCTTGCCGCAACAGCCGTCGAGAGTTTGGTTAGCGTCATTGAAGCGTCCCGGGGTCTCATTGGGTTGACGATCCAGAGTAGAGGAGATTGTCGCTCGGTGTCCATACCTGCCCCGGAACAGGTGCAACGCTGGTGTTACAGCAGATCGGCAGGGTCGATGTCGATGGACCAGCGCACCGAGCGCTTGGACGGCAAGGACTCCATGCCGTGGCGCAGGCGGGTGGCGGCGTTTATCAGCGCGCGCGGTTCGTCGGCGACCAGCAGCAGGTGCGCACGGTATCGGCCGGCGCGCCGTTCCATGGGCGCTGGCGCTGGCGGCGGGCACAACACCCCCGGCAATTGTCCGCTCATGGCGTGCACGGTGTTGAGAAAAGCCATCGCCGCGTCGGGGGATGTTGCCTCGGCGCGCACGAGCGCCAGGCGCACGAAAGGTGGCCACTGGCTCGCGTGCCGCTCGCGAATCAACTGGTCGGCAAAAGCCGGGTAGCCGTCACTGATCAGGGCTTGCAATAAGGGGTGTTCAGGCAGACGGGTCTGGATGATGACCTCACCGCGTCGCTCGGCGCGCCCGGCGCGTCCGGCTACCTGCAACACCGTCTGGCCCAGTGTTTCGGCGGCGCGGAAGTCGACGCGGTAGAGGCCGCCGTCGGCGTCGAGCACACCGACCAGGGTCACACGCGGAAAGTGGTGTCCCTTGGCGAGCATCTGCGTGCCGACGAGAATATCGGCGTCGCCGCGGTGTGCGGTGTCGAGTGCGGCGTCGAGCGCGCCCTTGCGGCGGGTGTTGTCGCGGTCGATGCGCAGCACGGTGTTGTTCGGGAAGCGGTCGCGCAGTTCGTCTTCGACGCGTTCGCTGCCCTGACCCACCTGCGCGAGTGTTGGTTCGCCACAGTGCTCGCACACCGTCGGCAGCGGGCGTTCGCCGCCGCAGTGGTGGCAGTGCATGTGGCGGGTGCTGCGGTGCCAGGTCAGGTGTGCGTCACAGCGTTGGCAGTCGACCGCTTCACCGCAGCTCTCGCACACGATCACCGGCGCATAACCGCGGCGGTTGATGAAGATCAAT
>CALDHJ010000546.1 GCA_937941555.1 uncultured Granulosicoccaceae bacterium
TCGGTCTCTCGGTCGCACCGTTTTGCTGAACGACTGGCACGCCGTTCCACTGGCGGATACGGCACTGCACATCGAGTTCGGGCGCACTGCCGACCCGGCCCTGCAAGCGCGCACGCGCGCCGTGTCGCGTGCCATTGGTGCAGCCGCGCTGCCCGGCATTGTCGAACACCTGCCAAGCTACGCCGCAATCCTGGTCCGCTACGACCCCGATCTCACCAATTATACAAGCCTGGTTGATCAGATTACTGCGATCATCAACAACACCGAGGGAAGCCAGACCACCGCTCGGCACTGGCGTGTGCCGGCCTGTTACGACGCGCGCGTGGCGGAAGACATCGGTGAGGCCGCAGGCGTGCTGAATCTCAGCGTCGACGCACTCATCGCTACGCACACCAGTGCGCGGTTCGAGATCGCGCTCTACGGCTTCGCACCGGGTTGGGCGTACCTCACCGGATGCCCCGACGCCTTGAACCTGCCACGCCGCGAGAAACCCCGACCGCCCACCCCGGACGACGCTTTGATGATCGCGGGCGGCCAAGCCATGTTGACCGCACGCTCGATGCCGACCGGCTGGTACGTGATCGGCCGCAGCGCACAACCGCCGCTGGCACTCGACGCCGATCCCCCGGTGTGTTTCGACGTCGGCGATACGCTGCAATTCGAGGCCGTGTCCTTTGATGACTGGAGCGCGCTCTACGCGCGCGCTCTCGCAGGCGAACGCGTGGCCACAGAAGCATGAGCCTGCACATTCTCAAAGCCGGGCCGATGACCACCCTTCAGGACCTCGGCCGCCGCGGCTACCTGCGCTACGGCGTCAACCAGTCGGGCGCAATGGACCCGGTCGCCGCGAGCGTGTGCTGGCAATTGCTCGGTCAGACACCGGGCGATACCCCGCTGATTGAGATTCCGCTCGGCGGCCTTCAGGTCGCGGTCGATGCCCCCACGTCACTTGCCGTCGTCAGCACCGGTTTCAGCGTATCGCGTAGCGGCGCCGCGCTAGGTGCGAGTGCGCTGATCACCCTGCTGCCCGGGGAGACACTCGATATCCGGCCCGGCACGGCCGGCCAATTTGCCTACCTCGGTGTGCACGCAAACTGGGATATCGCCCCGGTGCTCGGCGCCTACGCAACCCACCTGCGCTCCGCGGTGGGCCCGGCGCCCGCGCTGAACGCGGGCGACACCCTCGGCATGACACCGCACTCCCCGCTCGACGAGCGCCTCAACCTGCCGCCCCTGGATCACGGACCCTCCGTTCTTCGCGCCGTCGACGGGCCGCAACTGGACTACTTTCCAGTCGAATCAGTGGACCGGTTTTACAGTCAACCCTGGACCGTCGGCGCGGCAAGCGACCGCATGGCGAGCGCCCTGATCGGCGAGCCCCTGACCCATGAGAAAGGCTTCGACATCTTGTCTGACGGCATTGCCTTCGGCGCGGTGCAGGTGCCCGGCAGCGGACAGCCATTCGTGCTCATGGCGGACCGCGGCACCACCGGTGGGTACCCGAAAATCGCCACGGTCATCAGCGCAGACCTGCCGCGCATCGCACAGGCGCGGCCAGGTACGGTCTTGCATTTCGAGCGGGTCAGTGTCGAACAGGCCAACGCAACAAGACTGCGTCAAAAAGATGGCATGCTCGCGTGGCTGCGAACACCCGCTGAACTCGACACGGAGCGCCTCATGACCGTCAACTTGATCAGCGGTGTGGTCGACGGCCATACACCGCCCGCGTGACCCTGCGTGACAAAATTGTGAGCACACGTCCAACCCGGCGCAGATCAACCGGCATCTGCATATAATCTGCGCGTGTGGCAACACATCCCGCCACCCATGACTATCCGGCCGCGCCGCGGCCAGCTGACAACGGAGTCCCCATGAAAGCAATCAAATTGGCCCTGCTGAGCACAGCGCTTGCCTTCTCTCTGAACGTGCACGCCGACGGACACGAAGGCAAGAAGAGACTCTTCGGCCAGGTGTATTCCGATTGCGGCATTGGCGCCATGATCTTCGCCGGCGAGAACGAGAACGAGCGGCTGCTGGCAATGATCAGCAACATCACCTTCGACCTGGGCACCACGGCGCACCTGTCCAACGCCTCGTCTCAGGAAAACTGCACACGCAATTCGCACCTGGTCGCCGCCTTCATCCACCAGAATATCGACCAGATCGAATCCGACCTGTCGCGCGGCACCGGTGATCACCTCGCCGCCGCGATCAGCATGCTCGGCTGTGACACCATCAACGCCACGCACGCAACACGCAAAGCCATCGCCAACAGCGACGCAACCGATCGCCTGAGCCGTTCGGCAGTGGTCTACGACACGCTCAACGCCAACTGCACCGCGTAACCACGCGATGCCCCGGTCGGCAGGGCGCACCTGCCGACCCCCTTCTCTGATCGCACGCATCGCCGATGCCTGCGCTGGCGTTCCGCCACTGGACACCATGACACCGCACGCGAGCCGGCCTTGACCCAGGGCAACCCCGCCCGCACAACCCGGCGCCTGCTCGAGACGCCGTTGATGGTGTGCCTGCTGTGGTGCCTGTCGCCACTTGTCCACGCCGATCCCGGTACCCTTGCGAAAGACCCGCAGTGGTTGCGCCTGACGCACCTCGGCGCCGGCGCCTTCGGGCACGACTCGGACATTCTCGACACCGGGTTCTTCCTCGATCCACGCCGCCACCCCAAGCGCGAATTGCAAGCGACCCTCGCCGCCCTGCGCAACCGGGATGCCACCGCACGCCAGGAGGCACTCTGCCGCTACCCGGCGCGCGCGAGCTGGCTCGCAACGCAACTCCAGGACCCGTCGCTGTCATCCGGGCTCCGGGGCTGCGAATTATTGCAAGACTGGCTACCGGACGCGAACACGGGCCGTCTGCTGGTGGTGCAGGCCAGTGGCTACTTCGGCAACCCCGCGTCCGCCTTCGGCCATTTGCTGTTGCGCGTAGCGGACGGCGACGCGCCTCCCGGGCGCGGCCTGCTCGACAAGGGCATCAATTTCGGCGCGCGCATTCCACCTGGCGACGGCGCGTTCACCTACATCGCACGCGGCCTGGCCGGCGGCTACCGCGCACAATTCAGCGAGCAGCTGCACTACCTGCAGGACCACGTCTACACCGCCAACGAAGCGCGCGACATGTGGGCCTACGAGCTCAACCTGAATCCCCGCAAGCTGCAGCTCCTCCTGCTGCACCTGTGGGAGCTGCGCGACATCGACTTCAATTACTATTTCCTGCGCAAGAACTGCGCATGGCGGGTCGCCGAACTACTGGCGATAGCCTTCGAGCGACCGGTCGGGCCGACACACCAACCCTACTACCTGCCTGACGATGTCTTCTTCGCGCTCGAGGCCTTCGAGCGCGAATCGCCCGGCCTGATCGCCCACCGACACTTCGTCCCCTCGCTCGCCTACCGCGCGGCGAGCCGCCTCGATCAGCTGCCCGTCACCGAGCGTCACGCGATCAAGCGGTTCCTCACCGAGCCGGGCCAACCCTTGCCGGATCGCGTCTCGACCGACGCACTCGACTACCTGCTCGATCTCATGGACTATCGGCTCGCGCGCGCGACAGAGCGCGAGCGGACCGAGCTGATTCAACGCAAGCGCCCCGTGCTCAAGGCCCGCCTGACCCGCGATGAGGCCGTCAGCCCAACCCCGCCCTTGCCACCGCCCGCACTCGGCTTGCCGCCACGGGCGCTGACCCTGCGGCAGCACAGCGGAGACTCAGCCGACAGTGTCACACTCGATATCGCAGCCTACGAACACGAACTGATCAACCGCAACCGAGCGCAACTGGCAAACGGCGCGCTGAACACTGCCGTGCTGCGGTTGCGCCGTGTCGAGGAC
>CALDHJ010000547.1 GCA_937941555.1 uncultured Granulosicoccaceae bacterium
GCTCAACGAAAGCGTCGCGAGTGCCAGATGTCGGCGGCGGCCCGATCACTTCAATGGCTTTTGCGGGCAGGTCCGCGTTGACGTCTGACCACAGGGTGTAGGGGTTGTCGACCATGGTCTCGGAGCCGTCTGGATTCGGCACCTGCTTGGCGAGCGCGAGGTAGATGTCCTTGCGGCTCAGATCGAGGTGCTCCGAAGCCTTGGCGTTGGCGACGGCGATGCCGTCGAAGCCGATCAGCACTTCGATCACATCGGCAACCCCGTTGGCGCGGCACTTGTCGAGTTCGGACTGCTTGATGCGACGAGAGGCGTTCGTGATGTCGGGTGTGTCGACGCCGACGCCGGTGCAGAAGAGCTTCATGCCGCCACCGGAGCCAGTTGACTCGATTTTCGGGGTCTTGAACTCGGTGCTGCGGCCGAAGCGCTCGGCAACCACGGTTGCAAACGGAAAGACGGTCGAAGAACCGACGATTTCAATGTAGTCACGGCTTGCTGCGGCTGATTGGCTCGCCAGGGCAGCCGCGCCTGCGATCAGACTGATGGACAGTGTTTTCACAAGTGTCTCCGAAGAAGGGTGATCGTTGATGAGGGACTGAGGGCAGACTAACAACGCAATATGACTGCAATATGACAACGGCGCCAGACCGGTTCAGCGTGCGCGCAAAGGCGGAAATCGGGCGCTGAACGTACTGCCTTCTCCAAGCCGGCTGTCGATCCGCAAGTCGCCACCGTGGCGGCTCAGGATGTGTTTGACGATCGAGAGGCCGAGTCCGGTACCGCCGATTTCACGCGACCGGCCGGCGTCGACCCGGTAGAAGCGCTCGGTCAGGTGGTTGAGGTGCTCGGGGGCAATGCCATCGCCCTGGTCCTCGACACTGAAGGTCGGCAGCCCGTCCGCGTCGCGTTGCCACCTCACCGTGATCTGCCCCGCGGCGTCGGTGTGGCGCAGCGCATTGCTGAGCAGGTTTTGAACGACACTCATGATCTCGGAGCTGCGCCCGCGCAGCCGCAGTGTCGGATCGAGGTCCATGGCGATATTGCGTTCAGCGCCGAGCGGGGTCTTCGTCAGGGCCTCGATCGCCTGACGGGTCTCGGCGGCAACTGCAATATCAACACATTGATCGTCGCGCAGTTGTGAGTGCTCGAGGCTGGTCAGGGTCAGCAGATCCTCGACGATCATCAGCATGCGATCCGACTCACGCATGGCACTGCGCAGCGACTGCACGGTGTCCGCGTCGGTATGCGGATCATCCGACATCAACTCCAGGTGGCCGGCAATGACCGTCAAGGGGGTGCGCAGTTCGTGTGAGGCGTTGGCGACAAAGGTCTGGCGCATTTCCTGGGCGGCGAGAATGGTGGAAATGTCGTGTGCGACCAGCAGGGCGCCGCTGCCGAACCGCGACAGCCTCAGCGTCAGACGAACCTTCTCGTCCGTCGGTGACTGGGTTTGCGCTTCACGTACCGGGTTGTGGGATGCGAAGAGGGGTTGCACGGCCGGATCGCGCAGCAGGTTGTCGACGCGGTGGCCGCGATCGGCGACGCCGTCGATGCCGAGCAGCTCGCGAGCCTTGCTGTTAGCCCACTGGATCTGCCGCTGGTTGTCGATCAACACGGCGGCGTCGGGCAAGGCTTCTGCCGAATCGCGGTAGCGTTTGAGCAGTTGGTTGATGTCTCGGCGGTTCTTGCGGTTCTGTTGTCGTTCCCGGTGAATCTGACTGACCAGGAAGGCCCATAGCCCCTCGTATAGCGCCGGTTCCGGACCTGATGCCGTGAGCCAGCGCGCGACCTGTGTGCCACGCCAGATGTTGTAGCTGGCGAGGCCAAAACCGCCGATCGCGTAGCACACCGCCCAATTGCCGGTCAGTGCACCGAGAGCCGTTGTAGCTGCGGCCACGCCAACCAGGCGACTGCGCTCGAAACTGATCGCTTGTTGCATGTGTGAGGGCTCTGGCGTCGACTTGCGTCAAAGGGGGTGCAAGGGGGCATGCAGTCGTCAGGGCGGGATTGTCGTCGAATCCCGTGGTGAGCGTAAAGCCGGAAGTTGATTCCGCCGGTCTCAGTTGACGGCCAGGCGGTATCCAGCGCCGCGGACGGTTTGAATCAAAGAGTCGGCACCGCCGGGTTTGAGCGCTTTTCGCAATCGCAGGATATGGACGTCGACTGTGCGTTCTTCGATGTCAGTGGTTCGGCCCCAGACATGATCGAGAAGCTGACCGCGGCTGTAGACGCGTTCTGGATGGCTTGCGAGAAAGCCCAACAGTTGGAAATCACGTTGTCCGAGAGTCAGAGGTTCGCCGTCGACATACGCGCGGTGTGCGTCGAAATCGATGCTGAGATTGGCGATGGTGACCACGCTCTCGTCGCCAACGCCGCTGCGTCGCAGCAGCGCATTGATGCGCGACATCAGCTCGCGAGGCGAAAACGGTTTGCCGACGTAGTCGTCTGCCCCGGCATCAAGGCCACTGATCACATCGGACTCCTCACCGCGCGCTGTGAGCATGATGACCGGCAGGGTCCGGGTAACCTCCTCGCGGCGAAGTCGGCGGACCAGCTCGAGTCCGCTCATGCCGGGCAGCATCCAGTCGACCAGCGCAAGGTCGACACTCTGATTGGCCAGCAGCCGTTCGGCACCAGCTGCGTCGGCAGCGAGCAAGGGGGTGTGGCCGTGTCGAGAGAGTGTGATGGCGAGTAATTCGGCGATGGCCGGTTCGTCTTCGACGATGAGAATTCGCGCGGACATGAGGGGTGTACCGACAAACTGTGGAGTCATTTTGCCTTGTGGAGTGTGACATCCGGATGACAACGGCGCGAAGGGGCAATGGCTGCTTGCCGGCGTCGCCCTGATGCCGGACAATGGGTCGTTCGACGGTGGACCGTGCCGGTCCTCTCGCGGCGATAGGTCGTGAACTCCGCCAGGCCCGGAAGGGAGCAACGGTAGCGACTGATTCGGGCGCCGGGATGTGGCTGGTACGGTACACCTCCACCGTTCACTGCCGACGCGAGTATCACAGCGTCTTGGCCCCAGGCGGCTATTTCCCCCATGAGTTACCAGGTCCTCGCGCGAAAGTGGCGTCCGCGGTCATTTGCCGAGGTTGCGGGGCAGGAGCACGTCCTGCGGGCGCTGATCAATGCGCTCGACACCGGTCGATTGCACCACGCCTACCTGTTCACCGGCACCCGAGGCGTTGGCAAGACCACCCTCGCACGCATCCTGGCCAAGTGCCTCAATTGCGAAGAGGGCGTGTCCGCAACGCCCTGCGGACGCTGCCGTGCTTGTACCGAAATAGACGAGGGCCGCTTTCTCGATCTGATCGAAATCGACGCGGCCTCGCGCACCGGCGTTGATGACACCCGGGAACTGCTCGACAACGTCGCCTATGCACCGGGTGTCGGGCGCTACAAGGTCTACCTGATAGACGAAGTGCACATGTTTTCGCGCAGCAGCTTCAACGCGCTGCTCAAGACGCTCGAGGAGCTCCCCGAGCACGTCAAGTTCGTGCTCGCGACCACCGACCCGCAGAAAGTCCCGGTGACGGTGTTGTCGCGCTGCCTGCAATTCAATCTCAAGCGCTTCCCACCATCGACCATCGCCAATCAGCTGCAACGGGTTCTCGAGGCCGAGTCGATCGCGTTTGATCGTGTTGCGCTCGATACCCTTGCGCAAGCCGGGGAGGGCTCGATGCGCGATGCGATGAGCCTCTTGGACCAGGCGCTGGCGTTCGGTGGCGGCGCGGTATCCGCGGACGACGTGCAGCGGATGCTCGGTGCGGTCGACGAGTCGGCGCGCTTCGATCTGCTCGAGGCCGTCGCGCGCGGAGATGCGCCGGGTGTACTCGCGAAGGTGGCAGCACTTGACGACTACGCGCCGGACTACGAAGCCTTGCTCGGCGACCTCATCTCCCTGCTGCACGCCACCTCGATCCAACAGAGTGTGCCCGAGGTGGCAGAACACCCGGTGTCGGACCTCGCCCGCCTGCAAGGGCTGGCGCTGGCGATGCGCCCCGAGGACGTGCAGCTCAATTACCAGATCGGACTGATGGGGAGGCGCGATCTGCCGCTGGTGCCGGTTGCGCGTCAGGGCTTCGAAATGACCTTGTTGCGCATGATCGCGTTTCGCCCGGGCGGCGCTCCTGAAAGCGGCTCCGCTTCGGCATCGTCTGCTGTCGCTGACAATCAACCCGCAGGCAGCCGGGCAGGCAGCCGGGCAGGCGGCCAGAGTCCGGCCGACCAGGCTCGCGCCGCCGTTGCCAGCCCCCGTCGGCCAGCGGCCACGCGAAATGCCGATCCCGCGCCCAAGCCGTCACCGAACGCGCAGCCTGAACAGGCGATATCTCAGACGCAGGAAGCGCCTCAGACCGTGGGCGCAGCTCCTGTCGACGCCGGGGTTTCCAGCACCGTTGCCTCGGGTGCTGTAGACGCTGCGCTACCGCTCTCGGCGGATACCTGGACCGAAACGGTCACGGCCATCGCGGTCAAGGGGATGCCACTGCAGTTAGCCATGCACAGCGTGCCCACGCAGGTGGTTGGCGATACGGTCACCTTGTCCTTGCCCGAGGCACACCAGCATCTTGCCGCTGCCAGTTTTGTCGAGCGACTTCGAGCAGCGCTGGAAGCCCATCTGGGGCGGGCGATCAAATTGAGTGTCACACTCGGTGCAGCGGCGAGTGCCTCTCCAGCCCAACAACACCAGCGCGACGCAGAGTCTCGCCAGAGGGAAGCGGAACAAGCCATCTACAACGACCCGGTTGTTCAGCAGTTGCAAAACCGGTTTGACGCCGAAGTGCAACCCGACAGCATTCGACCGCTCGACGATCTACCAGGCGACGAGCGTTAACAGCAGGAGAATCAGATGAAAGGTGGAATGGCAGGCTTGATGAAGCAAGCCCAGAAGATGCAGGCTGACATGCAGAAGGCGCAAGAGGAAATTGCGACCATGGAAGTCGAGGGTCAGGCCGGCGGTGGTCTGGTCAAGGTCGTGATGACCGGACGCCACGAACTGCGTCGCGTGACCATCGACGACAGCCTAATGGGCGATGACAAGGAGATGTTGGAAGACCTGGTGGCCGCTGCGGTCAATGATGCCGCGCAGCGCGTGGACAGCGAGACGCAGAACCGAATGGGCGGCATCACTCAGGGTATGAACATTCCCGGGCTCAAGCTCCCCTTCTGACAGACACCATGGCCGATACGCTCATCACCGATTTGACCGAGCACTTGTGCTGCCTTCCCGGCATCGGTCCGAAGTCAGCCCAGCGCATGGCTTTGCACCTGCTCGAACGCGACCGCAGCGGCGGTGAGCGGTTGGCTGGCACGCTTTCGCGCGCCATGCGCGAAATCGGAAACTGTGCGCGCTGTAGAACTTTTACTGAAGCTGAAATCTGTGCGCGGTGTCTGGACCCGGAGCGCGATAGCCGCGTTTTGTGTGTCGCAGAGACTCCCGCAGATGTGCTCGCGTTCGAACGCAGCACCGATTTCCGCGGGTTGTATTTCGTTTTGCTGGGCAACCTCTCACCTCTGGATGGAATCGGCCCCAAACAGATCGGCCTCGATGTGTTGCAGCGCCGTTTACAGGACGAACCCCTGGACGAACTGATTCTCGCCACCAGCGCGACGGTGGAAGGTGACACAACCGCGCAGTATATCGGTGAAATGGCACGTGTCGCCGGGGTGCGAATCAGCCGGCTGGCACAGGGTGTGCCGCTTGGTGGAGAGCTTGAATACCTCGACGGTGGAACGCTGCAACATGCGTTCAAGAGCCGGCGTACCGTGGAATGACAGTGAACGATCGGTCAACACAGCGCCAACGCGGTTGGCCCAGAACCAAACAGAGTGCGAAAACCAAATGAACGTAACCTGGATACTGCCCGACGGCAGCAAAGTCACTGAGGCAGTAGACGCCGGCACGAATCTCATGGACGCGGCCGTGCAAGCAGATGTGTCCGGAATCGACGGTGATTGCGGTGGCTGCCTGTCGTGCGCCACGTGTCATGTCTACGTGGACGACGAGTGGGTCGAAAAGACCGGCAGCGCTGACGTCATGGAGGAGGGCATGCTCGAGGTCGTGGAGGCCGAGCGCAAGTCGAACAGCCGCCTGTCGTGTCAGTTGATCATGGAAGAGGCGTTCGATGGCCTTGTGCTCCACGTCCCGGCTGTCGACTGACTGACGGCATCTGCTACGGCACGTGGGCGTCTGGCTGTCGAGAGGTTTGGCTACTCTACAACAGGGCAGATGAGTAACGGTTGAGGGAAGCCGGCAGACGGGGTTGTCTGCCGACCGGACACCGGGGCAACTGTCAGGGCAGCAGCACGCTGTCGATCACGTGAATCACACCGTTGCTCGCGGCGATATCAGCCGAGATGACCTTCGCCTGGTCGACCATGACACCGTCTGTTGCGTCAACGCTCAGCGAGGCGCCGTTGACCGTAGCAGCCTCCAGGGTCTTGCCTGCAATATCAGACGACATTACCTTTCCCGGCAGCACGTGATACGTGAGAACAGCAGTGAGCTGATCTTTGTTGGCGGGCAGCAGCAATTTTTCTACAGTGCCTTCCGGCAGGGCCGCAAACGCATCGTCGGTGGGTGCGAATACCGTGAATGGACCGTCGCCCTTCAGCGTGTCAACCAGCCCGGCTGCTTCGACAGCCGCGACGAGAGTGTTGAAGGATCCGGCGCTGACGGCGGTGTCAACGATGTCGGCTTTGGGCATCATCGCCTCCTTTTTCGAGGAGTACGATGAGCACGCTGCGAGTGTGGTGATAGCAGCTGCTGCGACGACGAGGGACATTCGGCGAGTGATGTTCATGGTGTGTACCTGATGTGAAATTGTTGTTGCAGGGCTGACTTGCAATTTGTTTTGGCCCACATCGAAAGGTTAGCGAATCCGTGCGTCGCCAAAATCAAGATTTCGTGAAGATTGTGTGGGCCTGATGTGATGAGGCGTGTGCTGTGTCCGCCCGCGAGGCCGAGACCGGGAAAGTACGTGAGTCTGTCAAATCACTGTTTGATTCGCGAGGAGCCGGTGAAGACAGTCGGGCTGCGAGCGGCCGAGAACACCGTATAAGTGTGCCGGCCGAATCAGATTTGCATGTGAGCCATACGGAAACCGGCATCGTGGTTTGACAGTCTTCCTGGATCTTGTGCGCTCAGCACACCAGTGTCAGGCGGGCTGCTGGCCGTTTGAACAGGAGCAGCGGGTGGCTGCTCAGTCACCGGGTATTCATGGCGATCAAATTGCGTTGTCGCGTGCGTCCTGAATGTAGATTTC
>CALDHJ010000548.1 GCA_937941555.1 uncultured Granulosicoccaceae bacterium
AACGACGGCAACAACGCGTGGCTGACACGCAGCGGCGAGAGGGTGTTGATCGCAAAGGTCTCGAGCCAGGCGTCGCTTGAAAGTGCGTCGCGCGCCTGCGCCTCTGGCCCGATCACACCGGCGTTGTTGACCAGAATATCAACCGTCTGCGATGACAGCGCCTCACCCAGTGCCGCGACTGCGGGCTCATCCGTGACGTCGAGCGGGTGCAACTGCACGCCATCGGACTGCGCCAGGGTCGCGAGTGCCTCGCCGGGCTCGCCGCGGTAGGTCGCGATCACGGCGAGGTCCTTTGCGAGAAAGTGTTCGACAAGTTTGAGTCCGATGCCGCGCGAGGCGCCGGTGATCAGGGCTGTGTCCATGTGCCGTATCAGGTCTCTCTGCAGAAGCCCGCCATGCTATCCCAGCAGCCGGGCCCGATGTGAGCGCGCAGGGGAATCAACGGCGTTCACGGCGCATCGCCGTCGAAAACAGGCAATTCGGTTTCATCAAGGCACACCCATTGCGCGCGCGATGCCCAGTGTTCGTGGCACTGCGGTGTAATGGGTGGCGGGCCGTTCAATGACCCCGCCGGAATCACGGCATGGCGGCCGTCGCGGGTCAGTCGGGGCACGTGGCAGCCACAGGTGGTGCAAAAGGATGTGGCAAAGCTCGATGCCGAGGGCAGGTCCCATCGCCGGCGATCCGCGTCGCCTCGCGTCCAACGAAGTTGCGACGCTTCGGTGATCAACACCGAGGCACGGCCAGCGCCACTGGCACGCCGACACCGCTCGCAATAGCAATGCGTGAAGGCGTCGAACGGCGGCTCGACGTCGAACGCGATGGCACCGCACAAGCACCCGCCCGATATCGCCATTGTCCTCTCCACTTGCTGCACAGTGACTGCCGGTCAGCATGCCACGACCCAACTGCGGGTGTCACAAAAACGCCACATCGGCCGGGCACCCAGCGCACGACGGACGGGGTATACTCGCTTGCGCACGTCGCCGTGGTTGACCCGTCGGGTCCCACCCGGAAACCGTGCCAAGCCGTCTGCCCAGAGGTGTCTTCGAGATCGACAACACACCATCCAACACGCTCGCCGCAGCGCCCGCTGTCATCGTCTCTGATCTGCACAAATCCTATGGCGATCTCGACGTACTCAAGGGCGTCTCGCTGACCGCGAACCAGGGCGATGTCATTTCCATTATCGGTGCCAGTGGCTCGGGCAAGAGCACGCTGCTGCGGTGCATCAACCTGCTCGAACTGCCCTCTGCCGGCACCCTGCAGGTGGGCCCGGAGCAGATCCGATTCAAGGCGCCGCGCAACGGTGTCATGGAACCCGCTGACGATAAACAGGTGCGACGAGTGCGCACAAACCTCGGCATGGTGTTTCAGAGCTTCAATCTTTGGCCACACATGACAGTCTTGCAAAACGTCACCGAGGCGCCGGTGCACGTGCTGGGCTTGAGCAAGGCGGAAGCCCGCGAACGGGCCGAGCGGATGCTCGAACGCGTCGGCATGTGGGACAAACGCGATCAGCACCCCGCGTACTTGTCCGGTGGCCAGCAGCAGCGCACCGCGATCGCGCGCGCGCTGACCATCGAGCCCGACACCATGCTCTTCGATGAGCCCACGTCCGCACTCGACCCGGAGCTCGTCGGTGAGGTCTTGAAGGTCATTCGCGGCATCGCCGAAGAAGGCCGAACCATGATCCTGGTCACGCACGAAATGAAGTTCGCGCGCGACGTCTCGAGCCACACCGTCTTTCTGCACCAGGGACGGGTCGAAGAGGCCGGCTCACCCGACCAGGTGTTCGGCAACGCGACCAGCGAGCGCTGCCGGGCATTCGTGCAATCAGTCAACTGACACCACCTAACAACCACAACAGACCGGTACACCAACCGGACACAACCCAGAGGACCACACCATGAAATCCTTTTCGACTCTCCTGGCTGCCACAGCAGCCGCATTGACGCTGAACGTCGGCGTCGCACACGCAGAAATCAAACTCGGCCTCGACAACGCCCCCTACCCGCCCTTCGCCGAAAGCGATGCAGCCGGAAACCAGAGCGGATTCGAGATCGAACTGGGCGAAGCGATCTGCGCGGCGATGAACGAAACCTGCGTCTGGACCCCGACCGCCTGGGACGGCATCATCCCGGCCTTGCTCGAAGGCAAGATCGATGCAATCTTCGCGTCCATGTCGATCACCGAAGAACGCATGAAGGTCATCGCCTTCTCGGACAAGTACTACAACACCCCGGCGGTGTTGGTCGCCGAGAAGTCGTCCAGCATCTCCGATGACCCCGCCAGCCTCGCAGGCAAGATTGTCGGTGTGCAGGTCTCGACCACACACGCCAACTACGCAGACGCCTACTTTGCCGACACCGCAGACTCGATCAAGACCTACCAGGCCTTCGACGAGCACAACGCCGACCTCGCAGCCGGCCGTCTGGACGCGGTAGTGGGTGACAGCATTGCCTTCGGCGACTTCCTCGCGAGCGACGCCGGCAGCGCCTATGAAGTGAAAGCCGAGCTCAACGACGACGCGATATTCGGACCGGGTGTCGGCGTTGGCATGCGTCAGGACGATGCGGAACTCAAAGCCAAGTTCAACGCCGCGATCGCAC
>CALDHJ010000549.1 GCA_937941555.1 uncultured Granulosicoccaceae bacterium
GTCTACAGCACAATACAGGCATGGAATGCAGATGAAAGCTATCTGATGCTGTACAACCAGATCGACGGTGAGGACGGTGAACACCGCCTCTACGATGGGCAGAACTACCGTTTCATGGGCACGTTGGACATTGACCCGGCCGACATCGAGGAAGTCTTCTGGCACACCACCGACCCAGACACCCTGTTCTACGCCAACTCCTACTACCGCATCCTGTACCGCTACAGCGTGTCACGCGCCCAGAGCACACCCATGCTCGACTTCACACAGATCTGTGATGCCGACCTGAAAAGCGGCGGCGACGTGCACATGCCCAGCTGGGACAACCGGTACATGGGTTTCCGCTGTGGCGGTTACAGCGATGAGGCTGCCAAGACCTACATCGTCAACATCGAAACCGGCAAGCTGATCAGTGTCGGCACAAGCGGGGTTGGCGATGCTGATGACGACCCACGCGGATACGACGCCTACTCTGCGCCGATGCCCGGCCCCTCTGGCCAAACCTGGTTTTATCAGGGAGACGTGCTCAATACCAAACAACAGAAATTGAGAGACCTCGCGATCAAGAAGGAAGAACACAGCTCGATCGGGCGCCTGCCCGACGGAAGTGACGCCTTTTTTGCGGTCGGCTTCAATCCCGCGAACGACGACCGCTGCGGCGGCAGCGTGGGTCAGGTGATCGCGCACAATCTCGAAACGGGAGAATGTTTCATTGCGCACGGACCAGACCAGGGAATCGACTACCCCGGTACCAGCAGTCACTTGTCGGCGCTTGCCCGTGCTGCCCCCGGTTGGGTCGCGTCGTCATCCGTCGGGGAGACTGGTCTCAAGAACATCGGGGCGTACCAGCCCATGCCTTCACAAGAGATCTTTCTGACCTTTGCTGACAAGGACAACCCGCAGCATTGCCGCGTCGCCCACCACAGAAGCTTCGGCAAGGACAATGAGGTGCTCGACACGCCCTACTACGCGGAACCCCATGTCACCATCAGCCCGAGCGGAACACGCATGTTGTTTGGCAGTGACTGGCACGGTGGCGACAGCGTTGACACCTACGTCATCGAACTGCCGATTCACGCGGCCTGCGCGACGAAGTAATCCGGCGATGCAACAGACCGCGGGTGCAACAGGCACACGCGGTCGGACTGATGCGGCATCACGACCACTGCCGCGAATGCGGTGGCCCCACCCGCTCGGCGCCAATCAACGCCGCCGGTGTTGCAAACGTTTGGGTGCAGCCTTCGGCTTATCATCTTCGACTTCACCGTGCTCGCGAGCGGCCTTCAGAGGGTCATATCCGATCTTGACCTCGGTGTTGCCCTTGCGGCCACCGCCTACGGCATCACGACCAACCTTGATGTCGTTGCCGTCGTTCTCGTCTTTGCCCACCTTTGCCACGATCTTGCGCACAACCGCCTGACGCCCGAGGCGCACTTTGAGCACGTCTGGCGACGAGGTCATACCCACCAGTTTCACGTTGTTCCGAGTCGGACGCAGCTCAAGATCGGTATTATCGAGATCGACAGTTCTTCGACCCTCTACCTTTTGCAAGTGGGTGTAGAGCACTTGCATGATAACGAGATAAGAATAGAAATACGCCGTGAACTCGAGGTTCACCATGCGCGAGCCGAACACATTTATGAGTGCGAGGCACGCCACCATCGAGGCCGCTGCAGCCCCGAGCACCCGCTCGAACTGTTGATCCGAACGTCGGTAGATCTGGAAACCCATCCACAAGAACCACGCCTTGATACTCAGGAACAAAATCAAGGCTGGCAAGCCCATCTGCGACCCGACATACAGATACATGCTGTGCGGATCACTCTCTTCAACCTGAATCCGGGTGTACTGGGATTTCAGATACGGGAACGCCTTGAAGCCTTTTCCGATGATCGGGCTTTCGGCAATCATGTCGCCTGCCGCGTCCCAGAGGATGAAACGGATCTCGGAGCTCTTGTCCAGCTGACCCGGGGTGGCACTTTGGGCTTCAGTCGTCTGGTTCAGTCGCGCCATGATCGAGGCGGGAATCAGCGACGGAAAAGCGGCAAGCATACCGATACTCAGACAGCCCCAGAACAACAGAAATCGTACGCCACGCAGGTAGCTGAGCAGCATGCCACCAAAGGCCAGCGCCACATAAGCCCCGCGCGAGAAGGTGGCGATCAGCACCTTCATCGACACCAGCAAGTACGGCGACAGAATCCAGGCCTTCGGCTTGGACATGTTGAACATCAAGAGTGCGATGATCGGCAACATGGTAAAGGCGAGAAAGCCACCGAAATCATTCGGCTGCTCGAAGGTGCCGCCCACGCGCGATTTCTCGATGGAAGAATTGCCGCGTTTGTCGATCCACTCCATGGTGCCCAGCGCCACCACCAGGAGCGTGCCGATCATGCTGTAGATCGCCATGCGCTTGGCCTGCCCCGGCGTTCGCACGAGGCCGATAGCCGCAATGTAGAATCCGGCCTGTGCGATCCAGGCTGTCGCCTGAGAGAGTTCGTTGGCGATCACCCAGGACAACGCGCCGGGCGTGAGCACCAGGGTTACCACTGATCCGCAACTGAGTGCCCACCACCAGAGGACCATGTTGCGACCGCGCAGAGCCGGCATGAACGGCGTCCCGGATTCTCGCGAACTCTTGTAGGCAAAAAACAAGCACAGGGCGATAAAAATGTTCGTGCCGTTCACGAGCGGCGCGATCGAGACCGCGTACAGCTTGGCGAAGGGCATGTAGAGCAAGGCCACAGCCAATATGATCTCGGGCGACTTGTTCGCCCGCAGGATGATCATGCCCAAGATGGCCCCCGCCACACCGTAGAGCACGATTTTCGGCAAGGGAATTTTCAGGATGATAATCGAACCCATGAACAGCCCGGGCACGATAAGGAAACGCAGTATCTCGTAGACGCGCTCGAGATTGATGTCTTCATCCGCTTCGGCAGAGGCTGAGATCTCTACCTCGTATTGCTGCTCACTACCAACCGAAGCCAAACCTTCATCCGGGTTGTGGCCGATCTTCGGCGCAAACTCCGAAGAGTCAATCTCATCTGGTGCTCGACCGATCTTAGGCCGCAAATCGCCGATAGATCGCATCATAGACTCCGTTGCCCAGCATACGCTTGGCAGTGAATTTCAAGAACGTGCTCAACGCAACGCGCTTGTACAGTAGCGACCCGGGCTCGCATAACTCCAACAGTGTTGATGAAGACATGTCCAGTCTGATCGGAATCCGGTTGACCAGCGCATGCTCGCCTGGCCTGTGCACCCCGAATGCCGAGCCGTGCACAGCCTGATATCCCACTTCAAATGCGAGATCGACATCGCGTCGGGTGCATCGGCCACCGGGGAAACTAAAACTCGTCACTTCTGACCCGAGAATGTCCTCCAGGCGCGCTTTGCTGTCCTGCAACTCGGCACGAGCCTCGGTGAGACTCAGATCGGCGATGAATCGATGGCTTGTACCGTGGCTGCCGATGGCCATACCGAGGCTATGCATGGAACGCAGGTCAGCCGGCCCGCAATAGTGAGGTCGAACACCAGTCCAATCAGTGGTGATGAAAAAAATACCACTGAGCCTGCGTTCCGCAAGCCACGGGGCGACGAAGCGACAGTTGCTCACATGGCCATCGTCGAACGTTAGCAACACCGAAGGCGCTGCCTCCTCCAGCTGTTGCACCGCCGTCTCGCCCACAACCGCGTAGGGGTGATCAAGCAATGCCGAAAGGTGTTTGGCAAAATCGGCTTCGGAAACCGCATACGGTCGATCCGCGACATCGATTGTGTCGAGATCGTCTTCTCCGCCAAACGTCGCGTGGTACATCAGCACTCGCAAGTCACTGGAGCTCATGACAGCCACCACAGGGCCTGCCGGCAACCGATACGCGCCCATTCGCCCATCACGTTGCAACGGCGTTTGCAGGCACCGCGTTGTCGGGAGATCGGAAACCTGGCGCGTGAGTAGAAAATCTGTGTCGAATACACATTGGCCCGTGACATATTGACAAAGGACGGTGTCATGTCACTGCGCCCCCACAGCCTGAAAAACGGTCTCGCCCCGGTAACACCGCTCGATGGCCGCAGTCACTCTCTCGACACCAAATGCCCCCTCGACATGGGACCGAGCCGCCATCCCCATCCGACGACACAGAGCGCGGTCCTCCACCAAGGTCGCCAACTGATCAGCAAGCCCTTCGGCATCGCCGACCTCGACACCGAGGCCGTTCTCGCCATCAACCAGCAGATCCTCGTTCCCGCTTATCCGCGTCAGCACACAGGGAAGGCCACTCGCCATGGCTTCGAGCACACTGTTCGACAACCCTTCGATGCGGGACACCTGACAGTAGACATGCGCCGCTGCCAAAAACGCGTCGACGTTATCGATTTCGCCGTAAAACGTCACGTCCTTCTCGAGTCCATGCGTTGCAACCAGCAATTCGAGTTCACTGCGCAGCGGGCCGTCTC
>CALDHJ010000550.1 GCA_937941555.1 uncultured Granulosicoccaceae bacterium
TGATGGACGTCGAGCTGCAGTACCTCTACACGGATGGCGAATTCTGGCACTTCATGAACACTTCCAGTTATGAGCAACTCGGGGCTGATGCCTCGGCCGTCGGCGATGCCAAGCTCTGGCTCAAGGAAGAAGACATGTGCCAGGTCACGCTCTGGAACGGCTCCCCACTGATCGTCCAGCCACCCAATTTCGTCGAGCTCAAGATTGTCGAAACCGACCCGGGATTGCGCGGTGACACGGCCAATGGCGGCACCAAACCCGCCCACCTCGAAACCGGCGCGACGGTCAAGGTGCCGCTGTTCATCGAGCAGGGCGAGGTGGTGCGCTGCGACACCCGCACCGGCGAGTACGTGTCCCGCGTCAAGTAACGCGCTGTGACGGATTGGCGACCCAGCGCCAGTCAGGGTGCGCGCGAGGCCCGTGCGCGTCTGCTCAGACGACTGCGTGACCACTTCGATCTCGAGGACGTACTCGAGGTCGAGACGCCGCTGATGAGCAGCGCAGCGACAACCGACCCGAACATCGACAGCGCCGAGGTGGTTTGTGGTGCGATCTCGGGCTTTCTGCACACGTCCCCCGAATTTGCCATGAAGCGGTTGATTGCGGACGGCTGTGGCGACTGTTATCAGATTGCGCGGGTCTTTCGGGCAGGTGAATCCGGGTCGCGCCATAACCCCGAATTCACACTGCTCGAATGGTATCGGCTCGGTTACACGCTGGCCGACATCGGCCGGGATCTCGTTCGCGTGTTGTCCGCGGCATTCGGCCGTGAACTTGATTGCGACCATTGGTCCTACCGCGATGCCTGTCGGGAGTTGGGTGGATTCGATGCCTTTGATCTGAACCTGCCTGTACTGAAGGCCCGTTTGGCAGATGCCGGTGTGCCGAAGCCGATCGGCCTGGATGATGGGCAAACCGACGCCTGGATCGACTACGCCTTCAGCGCGCTTGTTGCACCGCATTTTGCGGGTAATCGATTGACCCTCGTCAGCGGTTACCCCGCGACTCAGGCGTCACTTGCGGCGATCGAACAGACGCCCGACGGTGCGGTGGCACTGCGCACGGAGGCGTATATGGGGGAGCTCGAGTTGGCTAACGGCTTCGAGGAATTGCGCGACGCCAACGAGCAGCGTGCGCGCTTCGAAGCGGAACGGCAGGCACGTCTCGCAGTGGGCCAGGCAGCGCCGCCACTCGATACTCATCTCATTGCCGCGTTGGCGAATGGGTTGCCCTCGTGCTCGGGCATGGCGGTTGGCCTCGACCGCGTCCTCATGGTGCTGCTCGGTGAGCCGCGCATCGATGGCGTGTTGAATTTCCCATGGGGCCGCGCATGAGTGAATCGTCAGTGCCGAGCGGTGTGTTGTTGTTGCGTGATATCGCAACTGAAAAATTACAAGCCTGGTTCGGTGGCCACGGCTTGCAGGTCGAGTGGCACCCTGACGGCTCGGCTTTGCCCGGCAGTTTCTGGGGTGAGCCGGAGGCCGGGTTGATTGCGAACACCTTGCATGTGCGACCCGATACGCCAGTCCAGTCTGCCTTGCACGAGGGGTGTCACTGGGTCTGTCTCACCCCCGAGCGACGGGTGACAGTTCACACCAATGTCGGAGGGACTGCGCTCGAGGAGTGTGCGACCTGCTATCTGCAGATTCTGGTTGCGCGTACGCTCGAGGGTGTTGGCGAGGCGCGGATGCTCGCCGATATGGATCGGTGGGGCTACAGCTTTCGGCTCGGCAGTGCCGGGGCCTGGTTTGAACGCGATGCAGAGGACGCGCGTCAGTGGCTGTTCGACCGAGGGTTGATCAGCGCGGAAAACGCCCCAACCACTGGCCCATCTTGAGCGGCTCACCGGCGCTCAGGCCGGCGCGCCACTGCAGCCCTTTCGGCATCAGGGCGATGACAGTCGAGCCCATGTTGAAGCGTCCCATCTCCTCACCGCGCTCGAAACGGATATCCTCGCCTGAATAGTCGGTCACGCTCAGTGACTTGCCTGCGGGCGGTGTGACAAGCCCGGCCCAGGTGGTTTCGATTGCCGCGACATTGATCGCACCGACCAACACCAACGCGAGTGGGCCGTGGGTGGTCTCGAATTCACACACGAGTCGCTCGTTGCGGGCGAACAGTGCAGGAATGTGGGCCACGGTGTGTGGTGCGACACTGAACAGACGCCCCGGCACGTGGCGCATGGTGAGTAGTCGCCCAGCCACCGGCATGTGGACGCGGTGATAGTCGCGTGGGCTCAGGTACACCGTGATGAATTCGCCATTGTGGTAGTGCTCGGCCGACTGCGTGTCGGCGAGCAGTGCCGAGGCCGTGTAGTGCTGGCCCTTGGCCTGAAAGACCGTATCCCCGTCGATCGACCCGGACGCCGAGACGCGGCCATCAGCCGGGCAGACAAAGGCGTTTTCGCCGCTGGATACCGGGCGCGCGTCGGGTCTCAGGGCGCGTGTGAAAAACGCATTGAAATGGCTGTAGTGGCGAAGGTCCGGTTCTGCTGCCTCGTGGAGGTCGACACGGTAGGCACGGCAGAACCAACGCATGATCGGTTGTGCGAGTGCCGTTTGCCGTCGCGTGAGCCAGTAGATGACACGCGACAACGCGTGGTGCGGCAATGCCCGTTGTACCAGAGCAAAAAGCGGTGAAGTCACGTCGAAGGTGTCCGGGGGATCAGTGTGATTGGCTGTGCAACAGGCGCAGGTCGGATGTTAACGCGTCTGCGTCGAAGGGAGGGTCAAACTGCGCTCGAATGTCACCTTGCGGGGCGATCAGCCACGCCTGGCCCGGGATTGGCGTCTCGGCCGCGGTCAACACCGACACCACTCGTGTCAGGGCGTCGACATCGCCCGTGAGCCCGATCAGGTTGTCGCCGAATGCACCGAGGTAGTCGGCCAGGGCCGATTCTGAATCAGCGTTTGGATCAAGGGTGATCATGAGCCACTGCCACGGTGCAGTTGACGCGTTGAATCCGAGCAACGACTGGCGGGCATCGGCCATGGCCGCGAGCGTCTGCGGGCAGTCTGTCGCACAAGCGCGGTAGCCGATCGTAATGACCGACCAGGTGTCCTGCAGATCGGATTTGCCAAAACGGTTTCCGTGGTGTGATGTCAGACTGAAGTCCGGCAGCGCACGCGACCCGATGGGGACAGGCTTCGCACGCTGCAAGGCCGTTGGCAACGCAGTCTCGGACCCGATCGGCTCGCGCACGGTGGCGTACCAGATGATGATCGCGGCGAAGATGGCAGCATAGCGAGCCACCTGACAAATCCGGCAGGGGCGTTTGAGCTGGAGTGGGGCGTCATCAGCTGCCAAGGGGTGGTATCCTGCGCGCGCTTTTCGAACGAGTATAGCGTTGCCGTGAATCCGCAGATGACTTTGGAGTCCTTGATCCGGGAATCGGCATCTCGCCTGGAGGCGTCCGGTGTGTGGTTCGGGCATGGCACTGACAACGCGCTCGATGAAGCGAGCTGGTTGGTGTTGCACGCTCTGGGTTTGCCGCCGGAGCAGGCGCCGGATTACAGCCAGTCGGTCGAGACTGAATCCGTCGTTACGGCACGGGCGTTGGTCACCGAACGGATCGAGCGGCGCGTACCCTCGGCTTACCTGACCGGATCAGCGTGGTTTTGCGGTCTCGCGTTCAAGAGCGACGAACGGGCCTTGGTTCCGCGCTCGCCACTGGCGGAGTTGATCGAGACGGGCTTTACACCTTGGTTGCGTGATGGGCCTGTCGCGCGCGCGCTCGACCTCTGCACCGGCAGCGGCTGCATTGCCATCGCGTTGGCGCACCGCTTTTCGGGCTGCGCGGTAGACGCGACCGACCTCAGCGCCGATGCCCTGTCGCTCGCAGAGGAGAATGTCGGCCTGCACAACATGACTGATCGGGTTGCGTTGTACCAGGGTGACCTATTTCAACCTGTCTACTCTCGGCGCTATGACCTGATTGTTAGCAACCCGCCCTATGTGAACGCAGCTGATCTTGCCGCGATGCCGGCCGAGTACCACGCGGAACCCGCGATGGGGCTCGGGTCGGGTGATGACGGTCTCGACATCACACGGCGCATTCTTGCAAACGCTCGAGACCACCTCGAACCGGACGGTTTGTTGGTGGTGGAGGTGGGTGAGAGCATGGCGGCGGCGCAGTCGAGTTTCGACGCGCTGGCGTTGAACTGGATTGATCTCGCCTGCGGAGGCGACGGTGTGTTCGCCATTGCCGCATCGGACCTGCCCCGTTGACAGGGAAGTGCGGGGTGTTTCCGGACAAGGGCTATTTACGCGTTAGCGCAAGACGGTGATGCGCCTGCTGCTCTCGCGCAGGCGCCAGAGCAGACCGAGCCATGAATTGACGGTGCTGTCGGTTTCGAACAGTGGACTGTTTTCGTTTGCGGCATCCTTGTAGGAGTTCCACGAAATTCCGGAAAACACGACGATGTCCGGTGTCATGGCGTAGGAACCGCTGAAACTGATATCGCTGCCGAGGTAGCCGGATTGGGCATCGTATGCCGGCCGCGTTGCGGTGGCGAATTCGGCATCGACCTGGTAGAAGAGATCGTGCATGTCTTCGCCTGCAAAAACTGCGTTGAATTCGACTCCGAGATCCAGCTTGCCGTCCAGCATGTTTTCACGCTCGTATTCGAGTGCCAGGCTTGCAACTGGTCCGAGTGAGCTGACCGAGCCGAAATCGGTCGAGAAGGCGCCGCGCAATTGCACCGCAAGTTCGGTTGTCGACTCGCTTTTGTCAGCGAATTGGTCGCGGTCGAGTGTGACAACCAACTGAGGCCCGATCTCGAACAGAAAATCGAGATCCGGCATGCCTTCTCGTAGCGGGTTGCCTTCGGAGTTCGCATTGAGCGATCCGGAAACCGATATGTCGAATCGGTAGCGGGGATTCTCGACCGCTATGGCTTGCAGCCCCCCTTCGCCGAGTCTGAAGCGGTCGCTTCGGTACACGCCGAACGGCGCGACGAGCACACGGTTGTTGGCGCGATCGGAGGCGGGGTAATCCTGACCGTTGATCGCGAAGGCGCCGACACCGAGTTCCCAGACGGGGAGTGATGCGGATGCGAACACACCGTTGGCCATCATGACCAAGGCTAGGCAGGTGGTGCTCGTCAACGCTCGCACGGGCGGTTCTCGTTCTGGAATCAGCTGAAGCATAGCCAACCCTCGACCAACCGCAGTGTTTTCGCCTCGCGTGTGGGCGGCTGTGGTTCCACGCGGTGTGCGTTCGAGAGAGCATTTTTGTCGCACACCTGGCAGTCGTCACCCGGGGATGCGATCAGGGCGCCTGGTCAACTCCCGGGACGCAGATCGGGTGAAGGTGTACTCGGCACCGATCGGCTGTTTTTGCTAAGCTGGCGGAGTTGTACATTCGCCTGGAGGGCAAACACGTGTCGTTATTTGGTTTTGTATCGGGTATCGGGAAATCACTTTTTGGTGACGATTCCGAGGCCGCTGAGAACATCAAGTCTCATATTGAAGCAAACAACCCCGGCGTAACCGGCCTGGAAGTCGAGTTCGATGACGGCGTCGTGTCTCTGTGCGGCGAGTGTGCCTCGGCTGAAGCGATGCAGAAAGCCGTCCTCATGGCGGGCAATGTGAAAGGCGTCGAGGATGTCAAAGTCGACAAGATGACCATCGCGTCATTGGCGTCTGATCCGGCAGCGGTCACGGCAGCGTTGGAGCAGGACAGTGTCGAGTACTACATCATCGAGTCAGGCGACAGCTTGAGCAAGATTGCCAAGGAAGCGTACGGCGATGCAATGCAGTACCCGAAGATCTTCGAAGCCAACCGTGAGGTGATCGAAGACCCGGACCTGATCTACCCCGGTCAGAAAATCCGCATTCCGAAGTAAGGGAATGGTGAATACGGAAAAAGGCCCTTCGGGGCCTTTTTTTGTGGTCGTTTACCTGAACAAGTCAAATCGGTTGGCGCCGCTGCCGAGGCGAATACTCAAGCCGTGACGATCTCACCGTTGCGCTGATCTCCGGCTGACAGCAACGCAACGTAAGGCGCGGTGCGGGTCTCGGGCAGGGGGTTGGCTTCGGGAAGCTCCCCGGGAAACGCGCGTTGGCGTAGTCGGGTCCGCATGGGGCCGGGTGCCACCCCGTTTACCCTGACGCGGATGTGGCCCGAGGCCGTGCGGCTGCTTTCGCACTCATCCGCAAGCATGGCCACGGTCGCCGTGAGTGCGGCTTTGCTCAAACCGTAGGCGCCCCAGTAGGCGGAAAGCCGCTCTTCTACTGTGAACAGCACACTTGCCAGGTCACTTTCTGCCATGAGTGGCATCAGTTGCTGGGTCATAACCAGTGGGGCATGCAGATTGGTGTTGAACACTTCGGTCCAGGTAGCTGCTGGGTAGAGCGCAAGCGGTGTCAGTGCGCCCAGTGAGGCGGCGCAGTGAACCAGGCCGTGCAATGCGCCGAAGGTCTCTTTGATCTGCTCAGCCAAAGCGGCGTAGTCGTGCGCGGTCGCGCTGAGCAGGTCGAGCGGAATGATCGCGGGCTGGCTGACGCCGGCCGATTCTGCCAGATCGTAGGTTTTCTCGAGTTCCGGGACCTTGCGTCCAGTGAGAACCACGGTCGCGCCGGCGGCGCTGCAGGCGACAGACAGTGCGCGACCCAGCCCACCGCTGGCGCCGGTGATGAGAATGCAGCGGTTTTCGAGGGGGCGGTGGGACACGTCCATGGGGGAGAGTCAGCTCAGTCTGGTTGGGTCAATCGGGACGTAGTGTATCGCGGGTGTGTCTGGCGTGTGACAGCGGCTTTCCAGCGTGTGTATTCAGATGGTCGATTTGTACCAATTCACGCGTTCAATTCTCCTGAAAAATGCCGATATGTGGGGTCTGTCACAACATGAACACGTGTTCATGCGCTGGTCCGTGCCCACGAGCATTTCGTCGGGTATGGTCTGGCCGGATTTGCGGCTCGCGGGTTTCTGGGTGGATTTGCGAGG
>CALDHJ010000551.1 GCA_937941555.1 uncultured Granulosicoccaceae bacterium
AACAGCGGATAGCTCATGCCGAATGCAAGCCCGAACACCGTGATTGCGGCGCACGCCGCAATCACGTTTCTCAGATTGAGTTCTGTTGGCGTCTCATCCAAGGCTATTGCGCACTGACGACACGCGCACTTTCGATGAGGATCGGATCCTGCGGCACATCGCGGCCGAAGGGTCCGCGCGCACCGGTCGCACTGGCCGCGATCGCATCAACCACGTCCTCGCCAGCGATCACCCGTCCAAACACCGCGTAGCCCCACCCGCGCGCATCCTTGGCGGTGTGGTCGAGAAAGGCGTTGTCCGCGACGTTGATGAAGAACTGCGCCGTTGCCGAATGCGGGTCGTTGGTGCGCGCCATGGCAATCGTGTATTGGCTGTTCTTGAGTCCATTGTCCGCCTCGTTGTCGATCGGCGCACGGGTGTCCAGGCGCGTGAAGGCGGCGTCGAAACCGCCACCCTGAATCATGAACCCGGCGATGACACGGTGGAACTGCGAGCCGTCGTAGTGACCGCTTTCGACATAGGCGAGAAAATTCTCCACGGAATTGGGCGCCTTGGCGTCATCGAGCTCGAGTCGAATCTCCCCTTTTGTGGTGGTCAACACCACTTCAGTCGTCGCCTGCACGGCGAGAGAGGCAATCATCAGGACGGTGGCGAGGGCATAACGCATGGCATGTTCCGGTCAATGAATCGAAACCACTCACTATAGCTCCCCAGCTTCTGATAAGCCGACCTATTGACAATCAGAACGGCACCGAAGAGCGCAAAGACAAGGGTTCGGGATCGTGCAAACGTGGCAATCTCAGCTCGCTGGCATGCAAGCACAATCGGGGTGTGTCAGATCGCGGCCCACTTGCCCCGTAGAGTTCATCCCCGACGATCGGCAACCCGAGGCCCGCCCGGTGTGCCGCGTGCACACGCAATTGGTGCGTTCGCCCCGTCTCCGGGTAGAACGTGACCCGTGTTCGGCCCTGCTCCACCACCAGCCGCTCCCAACGCGTCACCGACGCCTTGCCGCTGGCTGCACACACGCACTGCCGCGGGCGGTTGAGTGGATCGAGCGCAAGCGGCAACGCGACCACTCCATCGGCACTGTCCAGCACACCGTCGAGCAACGCTTCATAGCGCTTCACAACCCGGCGTTCGGCAAACTGCCGTTGCAGAAACCGCAAGGCGCCCGGCGTCTTCGCCAACACCAGCAGCCCACTTGTGGCCTGATCCAGACGGTGTGCAGCCATGGTTTTCGGGCCATGTATCGCCTGCATCCCAGACTGCACATCCGGCACATCAGACAAGCCCGGCACCGATAACAGTCCAGAGGGTTTGTCCACCACGACGATGTGCTCATCCTCGAACACCGTGGTGCATTCGCCCGCTACCGAGCCGTGATCAATCATCGACTCCATGGCGGCGAACGCCGCCTCGCCCACCATCGCCCGCACCAGTGGACGGCACCGGCCCCGACACGCCGGATAGCATCGACCGTGATGCCGCAAACCGTCCTGCTCGGCTGAGTCACACCAGATTTCGGTACTGGCGAGCGGTTGCCACCCGCGGCCGAGTGCGTAGGCAAACAGCCGTGACGTCGGGCAACTGTCGAGTTCGTCCGGTTCGCCACGCGGGAAGACACTCGCTCGCTCTACCGTCCCGCCACCGGCGTGCGGCAGGTCGCCGGGCAAGCCGATCGGGGACAAGCCAAGCGCCCGGGTCGCGGCCTCAGGTGCCGCTCTGACCACGCGCAGGTTCGCACCATCACGAGCCACCAGCACGCCATACAAACCCGACCAGTCGCCCGGTCCGAGTTGCACAACTTCGGTGAGAAAGCGCTCTGCCTCTGCGCGGGCAAGCGAGTGCGGCGTTCGCACCCAGGGCGACACGCACTCTGAAGGCGGCGCCGCGTGCGGTGCGACCAGCGGTTGATCATTCAACAGAACGGCCTCGAATGCGATGCTGGAATCCGGGGAATCAGGCGCCGCACTCGGCGCCCACTACGTGACACAGCATCATGTCGGTGTCAGGCGCTGTCCAGCGGGGTCTGCTGGTGCGCACACAGTTTCCACCCCGACGTTTCTTTCCGGTACACGGACATGCAGTTGGACACCCGCATCGAACCGTCGTGTGCGGTGCCTTCACCCCGGTACACCAGCACCGCGTGTTCGCCGAGCGCGAGCGTCTGTTGTTCATGCAGGGTCACCGCCGAACACGGTCCGGTCTCCCCCATGTGCTCGACAAAGTCGTTGCCGCGAAAAATCCCCATCGGCGGCGGGAAGGCATACACCGCGTCTGCCGCAAGATTGACTTCATAGAACGCGCGACCCTCGAGCCACATGCGACGTTCAAGATCCCAGACTGCGTCGAATTCAGACATCCGCATTCCTCTACCTGTGATGAACAACAACCCGGACCACCTCGCTCGCCATCGAGCAGCGGGCCGGCGACCGCATCTTTATAACAGCGCACTGTGGTCACGTCATCGACACCAGACCAAAAAAAACCCCGCGACAGCGCGCGGGGTTTTTCAGATCGAGTCCGACCGGAATCAGAACTGGTCTTCTTCCGTGGAACCGGTCAGGGCCGTGACCGAGGACGCACCGCCCTGGATCACAGTGGTAACGTCATCGAAGTAGCCTGCACCCACTTCCTGCTGGTGCGCAACGAAGGTGTAACCGCGTTCGGCTGCCGCAAACTCCGGCTCCTGCACTTTCTCGACGTAGTGCTTCATGCCTTCGCCCTGCGCGTAGTGGTATGCGAGGTCGAACATGTTGTACCACATGTTGTGAATACCGGCGAGGGTGATGAACTGGTACTTGTAGCCCATGTCCGCGAGTGCCTGCTGAAAGCGCGCAATGGTCGCGTCATCGAGGTTCTTCTTCCAGTTGAAGCTCGGTGAGCAGTTGTAGGCCAACAGCTGATCGGGGTATTTGGCGTGGATCGCGTCGGCGAATTTCTGCGCTTCATCGAGATCCGGAGTTGCCGTTTCGCACCACAGCAGATCTGAGTACGGCGCGTAGGCGAGACCGCGAGCGATTGCTTGTTCGATGCCGCAATTGGTGCGATAGAACCCTTCGGCCGTGCGCTCACCGGTGCAGAACGGCTTGTCGTAATCGTCTGCGTCAGAGGTCAACAGATCGGCGGCGTTGGCGTCGGTGCGCGCGAGCACGATGGTCGGCGTGCCCATAACGTCGGCCGCCAGGCGCGCTGACACGAGCTTCTGTACCGCTTCCATTGTCGGCACCAGCACCTTGCCGCCCATGTGGCCACACTTCTTGACCGCCGCGAGCTGGTCTTCGAAGTGCACGCCGGCCGCGCCGTTGGCGATCATGTTTTTCATCAGTTCGAAGGCGTTCAGCACGCCACCGAAACCGGCTTCGGCGTCAGCGACGATCGGCAGAAAGTAGTCGGTGCCGTTCTCGTCTTCCGGGCTCACGCCACGGGACCACTGAATCTCGT